>NZ_AP027148.1 GCF_027925385.1 Methylocystis iwaonis | reverse complement strand
AATGACGAACGAGCTACCCAACCGTTGGACGACTTTCGAATCTCTGCTTAGCGCGTAGCAACCGTCACAGCTACGCCCGCCATCACGCCAGCCATGCTGCGTCGGACATACATCATTGCTCGGGACGATCTCATCCAGCCACGAGCGCGATCCGCGGCGAGCGCGTAAGCCCAAAGCGTTCCGCTCAGAACCAAGGTTCCCGTCGCAACCACTTCGAAAAAACTCATTAGCGGAAGCGAGCCGACATCAAGCACGAGCGGCAGGATGGTCAGGAAAAAAACAATAACCTTCGGATTGCCGAGGGTGAGAGACAGAGACCCGAAAAACGCGCGCCAGCCGGTGACGACATCCACGGGCGCGTTGCCGATCTCGGGAGAGGCCGGCGTGCGCGCCAGCCCCCAGGCAACATAGATAAGATAGGCGGCGCCCGCATATTTCAGCACGATGAACAGCGTGGCGAATTCATGCGCGATCACCGAAAGCCCCGTTGCCGCGAAGCTCATCCAGACGAGATCGCCGACAATATAGCCGGCGATGAATGGCCCGACGCCCTTCAAGCCGTGCGCGAGCACTCGCGCCACCAGGGTCGCGATGCCAGGTCCAGGGGTCGCGACGGCGGCGAAATAGACACTGGCGAAAAGCAAGAGAGAAGAGAGGGGCATAGGAGATGCGCTTGCCATAGGACAAAACGAAGGAATTTCGGCAGTGTTTCAACTTGGGGTCGATCAAGCAATAGGCTTAGCTGGCTCGTGAACGTTGTGAATTCCTCTTCAGTCGCAGCCGGGACGCGACCCCTTGGCGCCGGATCGCCTCAGTCGGCGATGGGCCGGATGAAGCTCCTCGCTACCGCGTGGATCGGGGGCGACCCGCGGGTCGGTTTTCACTTCGACCCTTTGGCTAAAATCCCCCCGACGTTCGCTAAAGCGAACGCTCGCCACCCCTTTCTTATCGGGAAGCTTTTCGCGGCGAAGCCGCGATATATCAAGGATGTCCTCGCAAACCGCCTTTAGGCGGCTTGCGAGGACTGCTTGGAGGAAAGTGAGCGCGCGAAGCGCGGTCGCTATTTGAACTTCTGGAAGAAGTTTTATCCGTGGCCCCTATTTTTTTGCACCCTCCCCCCTTGGTCGCGGAAAATTGTGATTTTGACTGTCCGCCGCGGTCGATCCAGCTTCTCCATTCTCGAGAAACCACCCTCACGACATTGGGAAGGTTCGGCCGCTTGTCGCGCCGGCGCTCCTCGATCGTCACAAGCCCCGCCCGCGCAGCCTGGCGCAGGCCGTTCCGCGCCGTCGTCACGCACACCCCCGCCCGCGCCGCGATCTCGCCAAGGCTCATGAGGCAGGCGCCGCGCGCCTGCACGGCGTCGGCGACGATCCGCAGCGCCGCCAGTTCCCCCGTCGTGAATTGCGCCGCCAGCTGCGGCGGCATGGGGCCGGACGCCGCCAGCAAACGCCGTCGCTCGATCGACGCTCGTCGATCGGGAGAGCGCGATGCCTTGCGCTTCGCCGGAAAATGGCTCGGCCGGCCAGTCGCTTTCGCCGCCGCCGCGATCTGCGGGGCGCGGACGGCGACCGTATCGCGTCCCCGCACCTCCCGACGCCGCTCCTCGATCGTCTCGGCAAGATTCTGCGCCTGATCGTCGGTCAGCCGTCCCGCCCCCCAGTCGCTCCACACGGTCCGGCAATAGCCGTCGAGGGCAGAAAGGGATTTCGTGCCGCTGATCGCGGTCAATAAATCGATTGCTGTCACAGGCCCCTCCTGGGGGCCGCGAAACCTCCTGATCGGCGACGATTACCCACGATTGTTATCAGGGCGCAACTTCTCGTTCCCGGCGAACAAAGCTCGCCAGGCTGAAAACAAAGCTCCGCCATCCACAGAACCCTAGGGTTCTGCGTTGACACCATGCGCGGACTGTGGGAGATTTTCGCCGTTATCACAGGCGGCTCCCGCAGTCGTCACAACGGCCCAGGTGCTTCCAACACCGGGCCGTTTTGCTTTTCAGGGGTCAGCGCGGCTTCGTTGCGCCTTCCTCCGCATGAAACAAGCTATGAATAGCGTGCTCCATGGCTTCGCGACGTGTCTTGAACCGGCCTTCGGCAATTAATCTATCGATGGCATCGCGGGCGCTCTCGTGGACGAACACGGTCGTCTCGTAGAATCCCTCAGCTTGCTTCCTTCGCCGGGAAGCGGCCTTGAACGGAGCTGTCGATTTACGCGCTTGTGCCAGCACAAACCACCTCACTGACTAGTCATAGTCAGTGAGTCGCGCGGTTCTGGCAACCCCAAAAATCAAACCCTCAAAAAAGCCAGCCAAGCGTCAAGCCTGGCGGGCTTAAAAAACTGCGCGAGCGTGCCGATTTGCCTAGATGCTGCCTTGCCAGCAATCAGGCAAGGCAGCAAAATATGAGTCAATCA
This sequence comes from Methylocystis iwaonis, assembly GCF_027925385.1. Lineage (NCBI taxonomy): Bacteria > Pseudomonadati > Pseudomonadota > Alphaproteobacteria > Hyphomicrobiales > Methylocystaceae > Methylocystis > Methylocystis iwaonis. Next base: position 11,554 of record NZ_AP027148.1, on the reverse strand, counting down.
TGCTTCGCGAAAAGGTCCGCCAAAGCCTCGCGCATCAAATCCTCAATCGAACGTCCGGTGTCCACAGACAGCCGTTTGAGGCGCTTATGATCCGCCGGCGCAACCGCGACGGTTATCCGCTTCAAGCCCTCGCGGGTCGCCGCAAAGAACGGCTTGCGCTCGCCCTCCCCCTCCTGCTGCGCCTTTGCCTGGGCCACTTGCTTCGGGACGGCTTCCCGCATGGGAACGGGCGGCGGCGCGGCCTTGGCCGCAACGGCTTTCATGGTGTCGGCGAGACTGGGGCGGCGGCTCATGGGCGGCAATTCCTACTTTGCTGGTTTGCCAGCATACCATCTTGCCTAATTGCTGGCAATATGAATTGCTGCTAAAACTTCAATTCGGAAAACAGCCACTTACGTAAATCGGCCACCTCTTCGGCGGCTTTGCCTTGCGGCTCATATTCGGGCGCGGTCTGCCCCGCGGTGAGCGCGTGGCCATAGGCGGCGCGTTGCTGCAAGATCACGGGCGCAACGTCGATCCCGTGAACGGCAACGGCCTCTCGCGCGTCGCTCAAAATATGTGAGGCACGAGGGGGGAGGGCGTTTAGGATGACGAAAGCCCGTTTGCCGGCCAGCTTCACAAATTCGGCAGTCGTGCCAATCGCCCGCAAATCGAGGATGCCGGCCCGGCAGGGGATAAGGATGAGGTCGGCCGCCCGCGCAGCGGCCATAGCCGCAGCCTCGGCATGGGGTGCGGTGTCAATGATGCAAAGCTTGGCGCCGCCTCCTTGTGCGGCCTGAAGGCCTGCTGCAAGGCGGGTGTGGGGAAGGGCGACGACCACAGGGGCTTCGTCGCGGCGGGTGTCTTTCCAACCCGCCGCGCTCGCCTGCGGGTCGAGGTCAATAACAGCACAGGGCTTACCCGCCGCCTCGGCCGCGGCGGCGATATGTAGGGCGAGGGTGGTTTTGCCCGCGCCGCCCTTCTGGCTCAGAATCGCTAGGACTTTCATAATTGCTGCTATAGCAGCAATAAGGCTTGCCTTCAAGGCATTTTGCCTTGTTGCTGCGTTGCTGGCAACACTGCCCCCCGGATCGGCGCGCTGCTCATGTGTCCCGTCGCGCTACGAGAAATAGAAATGGCCTCCAATCCGGATTTCAGCTATAATCCGGGATATCTGGAAGGTGAATATGGCAGGCATGATCCGCGTATCTTCTACGGACTTCGGCAAGGAAGTGGGCCGCTATCAGGACGCTGCGCTGAGCCAACCCGTGATCGTCACCCGCAATGGTCGGGATCGAACCGTCATGATCTCCGCCGAGGAATATTGGCGACTCAAGAGCCGTGACCGGCAAGTTTACAGGGCGGGCGAGCTTCCCAACGATCTTTTCGAAGCGATCAAAAACGCCAAGATGGACGAGCGTCACGCGCATCTTGACGAATTGATCCAAGACTGGACGCCGTGAGCTTTCCCACGCCGGAACCCGGCCTGGTCATTCGATATTCGTATCTCTGGGCGCGGGAGCATGATGAAGGACGCGAGGAAGGCGTGAAGGATCGGCCCTGCGCCATTGTTCTCGCGACCGCCGATCAGGACGGCAAAACACAAGTCGTCGTTGTCCCAGTCACGCATAGCCCGCCGGAAGACCCCGCCGCCTTGGAATTGCCGCCCGCCGTCAAACGGCTGCTCGGTCTCGATGCCGAACGCTCATGGGTCGTCGTCTCCGAAAGCAATGCGTTCGACTGGCCGGGGCCGGACCTTCGCCGCGTCGGGGATCGTGACAACAGTTCCGTGGCCTACGGATTCCTGCCGCCGCGCTTTTTCGCCGAACTGCATCGACGGTTTGTGCTGCTCGAATCCGCCGCCCGATCACGCCGTGTCCCCCGCACGGAATAGCTTCCGCAGAATGCAACATAGCGAATTCAGAATAGGCGTCGTCTTCCGCTGCGGCGACAAACGCTGGCGGTGCACTGATGTCGGATCACGCGTGGTCGTCGCCATATGCCTCGATCACGACGACGATCCGAGCTGGTACAACGGCCCGCCTTATGCGCTCGATGAAAGCGTCTTCGACGAAGGCGATCTGCAAGGCTGCTCGCCGGACGACCCGGTGCCCGATGTTTCTCCTTACGCATAACCTCGCCGCCGCTTGCGCGCCGCCTGCTTCTGCAAAGCAGCGCGCGCGAGCTCCACGTCGTCGTAATGCTCGGCGATGACGCGCCCGCGCGCGCCGATGCGTCCCCACGCTTTCATAAGCAACACGCCGCCGAAGAGATCGGCCTCGATATCGAGCGCATAAAAGCGGCGCATGTTGCGCGCTGTGTCAATGCGATGAAGCGTGATCGCGCTCATGTCGCGAGCCTCGAAATCGTGCTTCTGTTCACGTTGAACCGCCGCGCCAGGTCGGCCTGCGTCGCGCTGCCGTCCGCAAGCGCGCGCCGCGCCTCTTCCTGCTGATGGCGGGTGAGAGCAGGGGGGCGGCCCATGTGGACGCCCCGCGCCTTGGCGCGCTCGCGTCCCTCGCCCGTGCGGGCGTGTATCAGATCGCGCTCGAATTCGGCCAAGCCTCCCAAGACGGTGAGCATAAGCCGCCCGTGCGGCGTCGTGGTGTCGGCCCATGCGTCATGCAGGGAGCGGAATCCGGCCCCGGCTTTCGCAACGGCGTCGAGCGTATTCAAGAGGTCACGGGTTGAGCGCGCCAGCCGGTCGAGCCGTGTAACTAACAGCGTGTCGCCTTCGCCAAGGGCGGCGATCACGCGACGCAACTGCGCCCGGTCGGTCTTCGCGCCGCTTGCCGTCTCGCGGAAAATTTTCTCGGCCCCGGCGGCGCGCAACGCCTTGACCTGAGCATCAACGCTCTGGCCGTCAGTGGAAACGCGGGCGTAGCCAAAAATCATGCCGGAAGGGTGCCGAAACGCGGAAACTTTTGCAACAAACTTTTGCACGCCGGAAAGGCCTGATTTTCAAGGGGTCGGCGCGTGTTGCGAAAGTATTAACTTTTGCACAAAACACGGCAACAGCTTAGGAGAGAATGAGTGAGGCCACTGCGCGCACGCCGCCATCACTCTATGAAGAAATAATCTTCTGTCCCGTTACATGTTCGATTAGCAACACCAATTGCCGTTGACGGTTATTGCAAAATGCGTCGAACACCTCGCGGCTGAAAGGCCGCGTTACCAAATCTAACGAAATGGCATGACGCTCCAAGGTCTGGGCATCTATGCCACCGTCGCCTACAATGTTTTTGTCGTTGAAGTATATTTCTGGGCTGATAGAGCCAATTTCTCGGTTTGTGTCTCCATAGACAGGGGTTCTATTAAGAATACCATTAGCCATATAGCCTTTTATGTCACTATTACGCAGAAACTGTTGAGGAAAAATATGATGATCCTCGATTTCTGCGGCAGTATTATTTAGTGGGCGACGACCTTTCCCAAAATCACGCGCCCCTTCAGAAATTAAAAGCGATATCACTCCTTTATATATTCCTGAAGCTTTAGTAGCATCCCGCATGTCATCCTGCCCAAGACTAAACATGCGAATCGCTTCGGCGTTCAGTACACCGCTAGTCTCATGAATCATCTCACGCCATTCACGGACAATTTTTGAACTTTTGCTCTCTGGAGCTCCTGATAAATATAATGAAAATACAAGATTCCAATAAAGCCGCTTGAATGCAACAAAATGCTGCTGCCTATTAAATCTTATATCAGATAATATAACAGAAAGCGGACTAATTATATCCATAGAAGGAATGAACTCTAACTTCGCACAGCCAAAATCGCTACGCATCATACCCAACATTTTGTCGAGCGCGGCAACTGCCGTCTCCCAATTTTGGCTGATGGCATTTACCGGTAATTTTAGAAGGTCGCCTTTTTTGCATTGCCCGTTATGCAAGAGACCAATAATGCGCGGCAATTGGATTGCAGCTATTGCTGTGCCATTGGCGTCAAAAAAGGCTATATTATTATATGATGTCACGGCATCATCTAACTTATCTCGAAGACGAATATCTTGCTTAAAGCACTTAGCAACCAGCAAGTCGAATACAGTTAGCTTGACGCCTGTCGTATTGATTGTTTCAAATACAGTACATATAACATCAGCACTTGTATCTCGCGTAATTTTTTCGTAGTTAACTTGATATCCTGTAACTTTTTCAATAAAATCAGTTTGGAATTGTGATGATATTTTTGATAGAAGCTCAAACTTAGCTTTGTCTCCCTCGGACATGAAGAAATTGTATTTTTGCAGCCAATCGGCATAGTTACTCCCTCTTGGTTGTCCAAAAAGAATATCTAGCGGGAACAAGCCCGCCGACATTTCATCTGCCGTATTTTTTAAGGAATTACGCACCTTCGGCGGCTTATGGAAAACAAACATGTCCTCTAAAGTTGAAGAGTCAAGCTCTCCATGCTCTGTTATTACATCAACAAATTCCTTATAATTAAAGTAATATTTCCCAGCATACTTTCTATCTGACTCAAGCGTGCCGAAGAAAGCCCTCCAGCATGCCGTAAGTCGCTGTTGGCCGTCTAGCACCAATATCGTCTCGCCCTCGGATTGCCGCCGCGCGCCCGTAACTCCATCTATTGCGCGGTAGTCGTAACTCTCATTATTTTCCATCAAAAGCAGCGAACCAATCGGATATCCATTGAATAGCGACGTCAATAATTTAACTACAGATGATGGCGGCCAGACAAAATCGCGCTGGAATTGTGGGAGAACTATTTTTTGCGAATTAATATCTGCAAGAATACTTTTGAGCGGCTCTGTTGCCATTTGAGCTCTCCCTAGGGCCGGTTTAGGCGGTCGTCCCGTCGCCTAGTACGAGGGACGAAAGATATGCACAACCGAGAATTTGAAGAACCTGTCGGCATTTCCCGTTTTTCTCGTTGTTAGTTTTGGGGTGCATCTCCGATGCACCCTTGGCCCTCGCCGAGAGCGTGGGGGTGCAAGCTGCAAGGAGAATCTGCGCGGGGTGGTGCGGGCGTAGCGCGAGCCACGGCCCGCGCTGATTGTCCTTATGCTGCGGCGCTGGTTGTGATTCTCGCCATCGCACCCCAAACACGCCACGATACAACGAGGAAGGCGCAGGGTGACGGCGTATGGCTGAAGGTTATCTTTTAGATAATGCGCGGCGCGAAGCGGGCGTTCGCTTCGAAGCGCTCTCGACTTTGTTCGACTCGTGGACGTTCTCCCGGATCGAGGCACTTGGCGTTGCTCCCGGTTGGCGCTGCTGGGAGGTTGGAGCGGGCAGCGCGACCGTACCGAATAGGTTGGCAGCCCTTGTAGGCCCGGCTGGTCGGATTCTCGCATCCGATATCGACACCTCTTGGGCCGAAGGCGCAACCGCCGCAGGCGTCGAGGTGCATCAGCATGATGTCGCGGCAGAACCGCCCTTGTGGTCGGACCTCGACCTCGTGCATGCCCGGCTTGTGCTGGTTCATGTGCCCGACCGCGCACGGGCGCTCCGCAATATGGTTGATGCGCTCAAGCTCGGCGGCTGGCTTATGATCGAGGACGCCGACCCGGCGCTTCAGCCGCTCGCCTGCCCTGATGAGCGTGGCCCCGAGCAGGCGCTGGCAAACAAGGTGCGCGACGGCTTTCGGACGCTGATGAAAGGGCGCGGTGTCGATCTCGCTTATGGTCGCAAGCTCCCCCGGCTGCTGCGCGACGCTGGGCTAGCCGAAGTGAAGGCGGAAGCCTTCTTCCCCGTCGCGCACCCTGCAAGCGCTGTTCTTGAACGGGCGACCATCGAGATGTTGCGCCCGCAGCTCTCTGCTGCGGGCCTGGTCACACACGAAGAGATCGAGCAAAACATCGCAAATATAGCCACAGGCCAGCTCGATCTTATGACGGCGCCTTTGATCACCGCGTGGGGGCGCAAGCTCTGATTATCAGGCTGCTGCACTTGCACTTCCGATCATAAATCAGCACATCTGAAAGGACCTTCACCACAACGTCCGGGGTTAGCGCCTCCCTGTCGCGATCAGACTCAGCATGTTTTCCGTTGGCATTGTCCATCTTTGCTGAGACTCTTCGGCGCATCCGATTTGAGACCAACGGACTCATCTGGAAACCATCGCGCTTTTGAGCGATGATTCGACCGTCAGCCTGACCGCCTGACCATTCTGGCCATAGCTGGAATTCCCGGTGTCCGCCTCGATCCAGCTACACCACGCCTGAGGACACGATCTGAGTTCCAGCGTCGACAGTTAAACGGGCATCAAAATTGCGGTGGTGCAAAGATGGATAACGGTAACAAAATTTAGAACGCTAAAAGTAATAAAGGAATCGCTGTATGGCATATATATATCGCTGCCTTACAAGAAAACTAACTCTTGCCGAAGCCAGGCAAATCCTCACTGAAAGGTCGCTGTCCGGCACCATTCAAGTGGAAGATGACGCAAAACTCTATCTTTCCATATATAATAAATCATTTATATTGAACCAGGCGCTTTCAAGAGGCCATGGACTCGCCGGCCTCTTCATCGGACTTCCGTTAGATATAGCGTTCAACGTCATAAACGCCGCCTTTGAGGCACAGGTCGTATTTGGTAGTCCTCGTCAATTACACATTATTCACGTAATCGACAAAGTTGATTATTCGCAAATTGAATTCTCTACGACAAAAAATAATTACGAAAAAGGATCGTGTTTTCACCTTAACAATATTAAATTTCTAGAGGTCCGCTCAAGCGACGACGAAACTGGGCATCGAATGGATATCATCTTTTTTTACGACGGCAAAAAACATGACATTACATTAGACGATGGCTGGGCCTCTGAGCAGTTAGCTTCGGACCTGAGGCAGGCGGTGTCTTTGTCTATGACGAAAGACGCTAAGCCAAGCCCCTAGACGCAGGGGTATAGGCCGTGGTCATCACCGGTAGCATGGGCTTTCATTGTTAATTTCACATTCGTCGGGTGGCCTTTGATTTTGAGCCAAATCTGCCCCGCCCGACGGGTTCTGGCGAGCCCCTAGCACAGCCGGCCGAGTGGACGGAGGCCGACGCCGCGCACCCATGAACCGCCTTACCGCCGACCAACCAGCGCATCGCCGCTTATGGCGCGCGTGGGGGCTACGGTTGTGCGCACGTCAGCCTCAGCCTTTGCAGCTCACATGGCGCGGTAGCCGTTGGTGACTTTTCGCTGGATCACGCAGGGCCGCAGCTTTCGCTCGGAACCGTTGTTGGTGGCCTCGACCTCGCCGGGATAGTCGCAAAAGGTCAGAAGCTGATTTTGCGCTCGCATGATTTTGGCCTGCAACTCGCGTGCGAGATCGCATAAGATCGTTCTCCGCATAGATTACGATTTGGGACTGACCCCTTTGAGCACATGCGCATCTCAAAACCCTTTCGGCACGCGATACTGCCGGCGTCCCTCGTCGGATGAGTAATTCGGCGCCTTGGGGTCGATCTCGACGCAAAGCCGGGTTCTCCCGCCTTTCTCCTCCTGACACCGCGTCGTCTCAAAGCGGACGCCCTTGGCGTCAAGCTCGCGGCCCTTCTTCTCCATTTCGGCGACGGTCGCCGCGACTTCCTGCACGCGGTCCTGAAGGCGGGTCAGCTCCTCGCGCGCGCTGGCGATCTCGACGCGCTGCCAGCCGATCATGACGAAGCCGCCGATCGCGGCGAGCGCGAGCGCTCCAAACGCCGACGCCCCGAGAATAGCCAGCGCCCGCCAAGAGAACCGCCGCTGCGCTTGCGCAAGGGACTCCTGCGCGGCCCCGATCGCCGCGACGCCAGCCGAAAGTGCGCCCTGCACCGGCGCGGTCGCCTCCCGCGCGGCGGCGCCGGCGACGGACGCCGCATCGCTCAGGGCCGCGCGAACCTCCTCCTTCACGGCCGCCTGGCCGCCCGCGAAGGCGGAAGGGCCGAGCCTCTCGATCTGCCGCGCCAACGCCGAAACCTGCTGTGCCAGCCGCTGTTCGTGCGCGCCCAAAGCCTGCGCCCGCTCTTCAACGCCCATGAGCAATTGCGCCGCGGTCTTTTGCAGCGCCCGCCCCTCGGCCTCGATCCTGGCGTGCGCCGCCTCCGCTTGTTTCTGGAGCGCTTCGGCATGAGCGATCGCCGCCCCGATCCGCGCCAGCTGCTCTTGGGCGTCCGTCATGGCTCAAATTTCTCCTCAAATCGTCGGTTGAAAAATTACAGCGCCAGGCCGGCGCCGGCTTACATGTCGTGGGAGCGCCCTTGACTTTGCCCGCGCTGCCGCTCGGCTTCCTTCTGAGTTTGCGCCTCCGCTCTTTGCCGCTCTTCCTCGAGCGCGCGCAACCGCTCCGCCTCGAGCTGTGCCTGCCGCGCGCTTTCATAGGCTGCGCGCGCCGCGTCGACCGCGCGGGCGGTCTCATAGGCCTCTTTCGCCGCCGCGACGGCCTCGCGAGCGCTCACGTCGACGCCGGGGGAGCCGGACGTGGGGGGCGAGGCGGCAGCGCTCTCCTGGCGCCGCGCCGCCGGTCTCTGATCGCCCTCCGCCAGAATGGATCGCGCCAGCTTCAAGAGCGGGTCCTCTCGCGTCGGCGCCGCGCCGGCGTCAGGAACCTGCGCCCGCGCCACAAACTCTCGCCCGCCCTCCAGCTGCGCGCCCTGTTCCCGGCGCTCCAGAAAGCTCCCCCGCTCGATTTCTTCCGGCGGAAGGTCGCGCGCCGCCGCCGGCGTGGCGGTCTCTCTGCCGCGCGTCCCGATCGCCGCCTCTGCCGCGCGGCCCGACAAAACCCCGAGCGCTGTCGACGCACCCCTCTCCGGCTCGCCCGTCGCGCTCCAACGCTCGCCCCCAAAAAGCGAGAGCGCCAATTGGAACCGCTCATGAGCAAGGGCGTAGCTCTCCCGCGCATAGGCGCCGAACGCCTGCAAGTAGCCGCGCAAAGTCTCCCGCACGCGGCTCGCGCGGTGCATTTCCGCGCCGATCTGCGTCGTCGGCTCATAGTCCCTGCCCTCATGCTCGGCCCGCCGACGCTCCCGCGCTTCCATTGCCGCGACCGCGGGACCCAGATGCGGTGCGAGGTTCTCCGCAAGCGTGTGGACTCTGAGAACCTCCTTTTGCGCCGCGACCCGCTCGGCAGAGCCCTCGGCAGTCTGCGCCAGGGCCTCGTGCTTCTCCTCCAAAATCGATGCGTAGGATTTCTCGGTGACGCGCTGCTCGTGACCATTGCGCTCCAGCGCCTGATTCGTCATCTCGGCCCAGAGAGAACGCAGCTGAGAAACTTGCGCGGGACCGGTCTTCTGGTCGTCGAGAATACGCGTCTTCGCGCCGAGCCCATCGGCCGTAACCCGGCGCGTCGTCGTCAAAATGTGAGCATGCCAGTTGCGATCGTCGCGATGGCGATTTGGCGCATGGACCGCAATGTCAGCCGCGACCCCATAGCGCTCCGAAATCGCCCGCGCGAAATCCCGCGCCAGCTCGATGCGCGCCGGGCCCGACAGCTCCGCCGGCAGCGCGATTTCATATTCGCGCGCGACCGTGGAGTTCTTCCGGTTCTCAGCAAGCTCCGCCTTGTTCCACAGCGCCTCGCGCGACACGGCCCACGTGGCGTCGTGAGGGACGATGATCTCCGTATGCGCGACGCCTTGCTTGCGCGTGTAATCGTGCACGCGCCCCTCGCGCTCGCATACGATCTCTTCGGCGGCGCGATAGGCCGCGGCCGCCGTGGCGCTGCGGCCTGCCGATCGTGAAACCGTTTTCACGCTCAAATGATAGATGGCCATCGGGCGAACGCTGACGAGGAGGCGAAAGAAACGTGGCGAAGAAGGAACGTGGTCCAGCGGCATGACGCTGGCCGGGGGTTTGGGGGAAGGATCCCCCACAGCGGGCGTCGCCCGCTTGGGGTGCAGGGGCCCGCCCCTGCCGCACTTGATCGCAAAGCGATCCGCAAAGTCGAAGACTTTGCATAAGTGCGCCCTTCACTCCGTTCGAGTTTAGCTCCTCCCTTGCTTCCGGTCAAGCTGATGCGCTAAAAGATCCGGCTGTCAGCCCGTCTATATTCTTTCAAATTCGGGAGAGTCTTCGCGCTCACCTCAATCAAAGTTGTCAAAGGATAGTCGCCAAATGACAGAAACTGCTCTCGAAAAGGCCCAACGGAAATTCGAGCAAGCAAAAGCCGCTCTCGACGCCGTCAAGGCCCACGAAGCCGCCGCCAAGCGCAAGAAGGACACCCGCCGCAAAATCGTCCTCGGCGGAGCGCTGCTCGAACTGGCGAAGACCGACAATGATGTTTCCGAACTCGTGACCAAGTTGATCGCAGGTCTTGCCCGCGAGCACGACAAAAAGCTGTTCGAGAAAAGCGTAAGGAAGGAATCTTCTCCAGAGCCGGAGAAAGTCGAGCCGCCCGTCGTTCAGCCTGTTGTGACCCCTGCCCAAACGCCGGCGCCACAGCAACTCGATCCTTCATCCGCTATGCCCGGCGATGTCCGGCCAAAATTCAGACCCGACACACCGGAAATATGAGCCCAAGCATCGCGCCGGTTTGAAAAAGATGAGGGCAAAAAGCTGCTTGATCTAAGCAGGATTCCCGAACTCTGCCAACGGATGTAATTTGTGCTGATTCGTGGCGGCGGAGGGGCGTCATGGTTGGACGATCTCCTGTCGCAGCGACGCAGGAGCAAAGAGCGCGGCTTGCGCAACTGGCGTCGTCGCACGACCGCGGCGAGGCGGACCGGGCTCGGGCGATTTTGCTGACCCTGGACGGCTGGACGAGCGCGCGCATCGGCGCGGCTTTTGGCGTTCGCGAAGAATCGTACGCGACTGGCGCTCGACTTTTATGCGCGAGGGCGTCGACGGGCTGGCGTCGCGCAGGGCGGCCGGACGCCCGCCGATCAAGGCGATGGCGGCGCTATCCGTCGCGGACGAAATTCTTTCTGCTCCTGTCGCGGATCGTCCGAACTGGACGCTGCCACGGCTCTCGTCCGAGATCGAACGACGCACGGGCGTCACCATTTCCAAGTCGCGGCTTTCGGTCGTGCTGCGAAAAAAAGGGGTCTGAGCTACCGCCGTCCGCGTCACACGTTGAAAGGCCGTCAGGACGCCGACGCCATTGCGCGCGTCGGGCTTCGGCTCGCCTTGCGCAAAGCGCAAGCGAAGGCCGGCGACATTGTGCTGCTGCACGCCGATGAAAGCGAAGCGCTCACCCATCCTTATCTTGCCCGCGCCTGGGCGAAGCGCGGCGCCGATTTGCGCGTGCCGGCGCCGGGACAATCGAAAAAGATCGCGATGCTCGGCGCGCGCGACGCCGTATCAGGGGAGCTTCTGGTTGTCACCCGCAAGACCAAGCGCAGCAACGACTTCATCCTGCTGCTCGAGGAGATCGACCGTGTTTACGGCCCCTCGCCGGCCGCAATGCGGAAGCCCGTCGTGATGGTGCTGGACAATGGCCCGATCCATGTCAGCAAGGCGACGAAAAAAGCACTCGAAGCGCGAACGCATTGGCTCACAGTGGAATGGCTGCCGAAATATGCACCGGAACTCAATGAAATCGAGCGATCATGGCGCGATCTGAAATCCCATCATCTCGCCCATCAGACCTTCGCCAACGAAGCCGAACTCGAAAACGCCATTCATAAGGCCGTCGCCGACATG
>NZ_AP027147.1 GCF_027925385.1 Methylocystis iwaonis | reverse complement strand
CCCCGGAATTCTGCCTTGCGGTTCCCGGCGTCTTCTTCGCTCCGGCTCCCGCCGCGCCCCCTGCGGAAACCTTCAATCAGTCCCGCTCGCGCTCTCGGCCCTCGTTCGACCAGTATCGCTCGTTGCGCTTGTGCATGTCCTCGATGAGCTGCCGCATGCCGTCGTCGCCGAATTTCCGCAGCGTCTCCTGATGCGCCGATGTGAGGTTGTGGATGTCGGACGCCGACAACGAGCGCCCCTGCTTCATGTCGTCTTCGATGCGCTCAAGCGCGAGATCGGCCTCCTTCTCCGCCCGCACCTGCGCGCCGCGCGCCGCGTGCTGCTCCTTCATCAATTTTGGGTCGTCGTGGATGAAGCCCGCCAGCTCGCCGCCGCGATCTTTCATCGAGACCGGCTTCTCATGCCCCGAAACGATGTTGCTCATGTAGTCCGCAAGGCTGAAAACCGCGCCGGTCGCCTTGTCCGCGACGCGCAAACCTTCCTTGCCCGTTCCCATAATGCGCGCTCCCACATTGACCTTCTCGGCGGTCTGCTTCTCAACGCGATTGCGCCATGCGTCCTGAATAGCCCGGTCGCGCGCCTCGCGCGTTTCCTGACGGAAAGCGGCGGCCTCCTGCCGTGCGCCGTCGCCGAATTTCCGCTCGACGCTATCCGGGCGCCGCAAAGCGCGGTCGTCCGCTTTCGCCGCCTTCTCGATCTGGCGCAGCGCCTGCGCGCGCTCCTTTTCGAGCGCCTCCATCTGCTGCTCGAGCGCGCGCATCTCGAGCCGGATTCCGTTGCGCTCCACAAGCGTCTGCAACTCCTGCCAGCGGTCGGCCTCCTTGCCGCGCCGCTGCATCCCGGTCGCCTTCGGCCCCATGTGCCGCGTCGGCTCCCGGTCGTGCAGATGCTCCGCGAACTCTTTATCGCCACGCGCCAAGGCGGCCTGGCGCTGCTCGGCAAGCGTCTTATGGCCCTGCCGCCAGCGTTCGGCCTCAACCGGATAACCGGCCCGTTCGAGCGCCTTCGCCCCCTTCTCCGCCCATTGCTCTTTCCACAGCGCCAGATACTCCGGCTTGTTCCAGTCACGGCATTTGGTTTTGGCGAATCCGTCGCCGTCGATCTTGCGCATGGTCAGCAAAATATGCGCGTGAAAGTTCCGCTGGTCGCCCTTTTCGTCGGGGGCGTGAATGACCGCATCGACAACCATGCCCTTGCGCGCGAACTGCTCGCGACAAAAATCCTTGAGCATCCATTCGCGCTGTTGCTGGTCGAGCTGGTGCGGAAAGGCGCAGTCGATATTGCGCGCGGGCTGCCCGTTCTTTTGCCGCTCTGTCGCCTCGGCTCGGTTCCAAAGCTGGTTCCGGTCGCGCGCCCAGTCCGGCGCATTCTCCGGCGCGAAGATGCCCTCGAACAGCACCGGGCTATGGTCACCGTAATCCTTCGTTTTGCAACCGTCGCGCTCGTTGTCGAGCTGCGCACGCGCGTTATAGGCCGCTTTGGCAACGGCGCTCTGCCCTTTGCCGAAGCTCACTGGCTTTGCCGAGAAGTGATAGCCGCAATTCATGCGCGCTTCGCCTCGTCGTTTCGCTGCTTCGCCGCGCCGGATGGCGAGGCCTCTTTCAGCTGGCCGCAAGCTCCTCGCCGGATGGCGGGAGAGCTTGCGGAACAGAACGCACACAGTCGCAAAGCGACTGTATAAGTGCGCCCTCCTGAAGTCGGGAGACACCTTCGGCAATCAAGCTAAAACTAGAATCAGAGCTTTTCAAGAGTCATCAAGCTGAATTAGCATCGCTCAAACGCGGAAGGATCACATGGCGAAAGATTACGACACGCAAATTGCGAAACTCAAAGCCGAGCGGGAAAAACTCGACGCGCGGTTGAGCAAGCTCGCGCAGCAGGCAAAGGACGAGAACCGCAAACGCGATGCGCGCCGCAAGATCATCGTCGGCGGAGCGATCCTCGCCTACATGGAGAAAGACGAATCTTTCGCGCGGGCCGTGCGCAGCATCTTGGGGACCTATGTCGGTCGCCCCAAAGACAAAGAGGTGATCGAGGATTTGCTCAAAGAGCTGGCCCAACCCGCGCCAGCTGCTCCTGCTGCAGATGCCGCACCGGCCTCCCCTCCTCCGCCGCCCTCGTCCAATGAAAACGCCACGGCGCCCACGACAACGGCAGCGAACCCCTATCCCTTCCTCTCCCGCATCTGACACGGGCGGCACGGGGAAGCGGCAAAATTCTCGACAGACGCGCGCGGCTCTCAACGTTGCAGCGATGTGAGAACCGGCGCGGGGATAGGACTTATCCACGCCCCGCGCCGCCCTCACAGCGAAGCGCGGCGGGGTGGATAAGTCCGCTAGGAACAAAGCGCCGGGTCGAGATTTTTTGAGCGCGCCTTGCGCGCACTCTTTTTCGTTTGCGAGGGCTCTGCCCTCGCGCTCCCGGGATATTTAAACAAGGTGATTTTCACTGGCTCTAGGAAAGCTGCCGCCACATCCGGTCAAAATCTGCCGCCTCTAGCTCCCGAATTTCGTCCAGCAGCTTGGTGAGCTCATCGGTATGCGGCCATTCTTCGGAAAGCCCCTTCTCCTTAATTAGCCGAAGGGCTCTTGAGGCCAGAAGTTCGAGCATGTCGAAGCGTTTGAGCAGTTCCTTGTTAAGGTCGGGAACTTCATCGCTCATTTTGGTTTCCTGTTTACTCGGAATCAAAGCGGCGCTAGCCTTTCCTCACGGTGCAGCCGGGGACGGCGATGACCGTCAAGGTGATGGGGCTGGCGGCGCGTCTGTCCAGCCCTTTCATTTATGCCCTTACGCAAGGATACCATTACAAGGGTATCAGCTTTTAGGGGTCAGCTCCTCAATCGACTTGAGGCCGCGCGCGCGAAACACCGCGTCCAGCCCTTCCATGATGAGGGCGTGCATCTTCACCCGTTCAGAAAAGGCGAGCTCGCGCAGCTGGTCGTGAACGGCGGGCGGCAAATAGACCGTCTGCTGAATGGTCGCCTCCTTCGTCGCGCTGCGGCGACGGGGTGAAGGCGGCGCGGTTTCGGCATTCACGACTTGCGGAATCTCGATGTGCTCGGCTTCGCGGACCAGCGGCGTGACGATCCCCGACAAAACGGTCCTACGCGGCTTTGACATTCTTTTTCACCTTGGGCTGTAGCTTATGGTCAATCCAATTCCAGAGTTGGCGGATTTCGAAGGCGGCGGCTCCCGTCGCGTTGAATTCGGTAACGCCCATGCCTGCGGCCATAGCGTCTTGATGATCGGCGCGGCTGACAATCGGCGGCTCGGCAATAAGGCCTAGAGCGGCGAGCCCTGCCCTTGCCTCGTCAACCCGCCCCGACCGGGGCGGGCATTGGGTGAGAACGAAGGCAAACGGCTTGTCGAGCCGGATAAGGCTTTGCACGGTCGGCAAGCAGCCCTTGAGGTCGGTCGCGGTCGGACGGCACGGGATGAGGCAAAAATCCGAAACGCGCATCACGGCGTTGATGTGGGGGTTATCCGCGCCCGGCGTGTCGATGACTACCAACTGATAGCCTGCCTCTTTCAAGGTCGAGATGGCTTTCTCAAGCATCGTCGAGTCGATGCGCTCGAACTCCGGGCCTTCTTCGGCGGCCCGGCTTTCGGTCCAGTCGGTCAATGTCCCCTGCTTGTCGAGTTCAAGCATGAACACGCGGCGGCCTTCCTCGAAGGCGGCCACGGCGACGGATGCGGCGGTTGTGCTTTTACCGCTGCCGCCTTTCTGGGTGACGAAGGAGATCACTTGCATCATGGCGCACCATTGTAATGGTATAATGGTATCGTTGCATCAGGGCATCATTGTATCATGGCTTAATCGGATACCATTAAGACAAGATTAAGATTTCCCCTGATTTCAAGGCGGGGGCCGGAAAAAGCCCTGCCGCCGCGCGCCATGATACAAGGATACCATTATACCATTGCAAAGCTTTCGCATCACCTTCACCTTTGCAATAATATTGCGTCGCTTTTGCGTGACCGGCGGCAGGGCTTCGTTTATGGTGGCATTTGTATAGGCATTTGCCTATTTTATTGAACTGAGGCCGCATGGAATTTTCGGGGTTCGATTGGGACAAGGGCAACCGGGAGAAGTGCCAGAAGCACGGCGTTTCGATCCACGAAATCGAAAGCCTGTTTTTCGGGACTGTCATGATCGGCCCGGACCCCGCGCATTCGGAGCGGGAAGAGCGGTTCATAGGCTTCGGCACAACCGGGCAAGGCCGCAAGCTCTTCGTGGTCTTCACGCTACGCCAGAAGGACGGCGAGACGTTTTTGAGGCCGATAAGCGCCCGCTACATGCACAAGAAGGAGGTCGCGCACTATGAAAAAGAAACCGCTCCCCACGCTAAAAAGTGACGCTGAAGCTGAAGCTTTTGTCGCCGAAGCCGACCTGACGGAATTCGACCTGTCGACTCTCGTCCCTGTTCGCTTCGAATTGAAGCGCAAGGACAAGTCGGTCAATCTCCGTCTGCCCGACGATCTGCTTACGGCAGTCCGCAAGCAGGCCGAAAAGGAAAAGATGCCGTATCAGCGGTTCATCCGCTTGGCTTTGGAGAAAGCCTTGCAACACCCCGAGCCGAAGTGAGAGGCACCCAACTATACCATTAGGCCACGATACCATTATGCAATTATAATGGCGTCTTGCCCTCTGTTCGACGCGCCGCAGGCCGTCGAAACCGCCGCAAGGCGGGCAAACTGACGCCCTCCGTCCCGACAATTTCCAGTTGCCACACAAAGCGGCGCGCTCAAGGCTTGCCGCTTGCGGCAACCGCCGAAGGCGGCGCGTAGCGGCCTTGAACGCACTAGCCGCGCCGTGTGGCACTCTCTCGGTCGGGAACGGGAGGGCATGGCTCCGCCGATCCCCTCGGGGAAGGGGCCGCAAATCGCCTGTATTGGCCGGTGAGAGGGGGTAGGGCAGGGAGCTAGAAAGCCTCCCACGCCTCCTGCAAATCTCCCCACGCGCCCCGTATCGGGCTCTGGTGAACCGAATTTCGCCCCTTGGTCTTATCGAATGAAGAATCCTTAGATGATGGTGACGATTTTCTAGACTCGGATGCCTGCCGATAGAGACGCACGGCCATTGCGCCCAACCCCTGCGGCTCTTGGATGGTATAGGCGTTACAATCCTGCACGACCTTGAAGCCGAGCGGCGTGCAAATGCGCTTGATGCGCCGATGCACGACGACGAAGCCATAAAGCTGCAAGACCTTGAGACAGTTGACCACGGTCTGCTTGCAAACACAGGCCAGCTTTCCGAGGCCTTCGAGTGAGGGGCGCACCTCGCCATATTGCAGAGCCAGGTTGAGCAATGCCTTCAACACCCGCGCCACGGTGCGCGGGATGCCCTGCTTCCCCTTCTCGCGGGAATGGCGATAGGTGCCGCGCTCGATCGCTTCGAGCGCGTTCAGGATGCGCGCATAGGCGTTGCGGTCGATGCCGAGTTTCGGCGCGGCGCGGAAGGCGCTGTTGCTGCGGTAGTTGATGAAATCCGGGCCGCGTTCAGATGCCTCATCGTAGAGGCGAGAGACGAATTCGCGTTCGTCCTCGCTGCGGCATTGGCCCATGAGATAGGACGCGCTTTGCGCAAGATCGCGCTCCCACGCGGCCGCGCGGTTGGCGCTGCGCGAGGATCGAACGCGCGGGGCAGGGGACTCGATAGCTGGAAACGCATCGAACAACGCACCTTGATTCGCTGAAATCTCCTCAAAAGACATGGCTTCTCCTTCGGGTTGATCGCTCAACCCGCCCCGGAAAGCGGCTTAAAATCGGCGCAAACGCCCCCGTTAGCGGAAACGGGGTTTCCGCTTGACTTGGGGGCGAAGGTGGGGGAAATTCGTGTTGTCCAGACACTGAATTTCCCGGCCTGCGCCGGATATGAAGCCCGCCCTCGTGGCGGGTTTTCTGTTTCTGGGCTCTGCTTCTCCGAAAAAAGTGCAGGGCTGCGCGGGCGCAAATCACTCGCGCATTGGCCGAGCCTGCCTAGATTTTCCTGATTCGTCGAGAGTCTTGCGAAAGCGCCCGTATTTACAGGCGTTGGGACTCTTTACTGCCGTGCCGCTCATGCGTCAGGGATGGAAGCCCGCAGGGCCGAAACCGCAAAGCGGGTTCGGTTCACGACAGCCCGACCGCGCGTTCGCGCGCAGGGACGCCCGAAAACCTAGCCGTCATGGATAAGTCATGGCCAAAGTTGCTTGCATATAAGCCCTTGAAAAACTCCACCTTGAACACCACCTCCGCTCAAAAGTGAACGGCTAGGTTGGCGCTCATGGACGAATTTTTAAAGGTAGAATACGAGAAGTGTCTCGATCTGATTAAATTTTATGATGATAAGCACCAGACGCTTACAAAGCTAACAGCAACACTTTCAAGTGCTGTTCCGTCGCTGCTGCTTGCCTTCTACAAAATTGGGAACCCGGAGACGAATGAACAATTTTGGCACTTCGTGACGTTTATTTCGGCGATGACAGCTTTGTCGTTATTGTTGATATTCGCAATTATCGTGCAAGTCAGGCTTTATTTTGTTTATCCAGCGAGACAGGTGAATGCTATCCGTAAGTTCTCCCTTGCGAAGATCGACGACTTTGATAACAACCAAATGTATCTTGATACCTCGTTCGGCGCATTCAAGTGGGCCAGTGCCCACACGCTATCCAACGGGCTCGTAGCTATACAGATTGGAATTTTCGTAGCGCTAGCCTTTTTCGGCACTCAGATCGATCAATCTCGCGATTTTGAGTCCCTAATTTTGGCTTCTGCCGCAGTCATGGCCGCTGCTGCCCTCGCGGTATTCGGCGTTTCCGCTGCCTATCTCTCCTCGAAAAGCAAATATCATCCAGACATCAGCGTTCATAACGCACGGAGCAAATGATGACGCTTAGAATTGTGGTGCATGATGTTGGCCACGGGCAGGCTATCCATGCGTTCACCCCTGATGGAAACGTAATTGTAATTGATCTTGGGTGCTCGGCTGATTTTTCTCCTCTTGGGTGGCTAAAGGGCCAGACTAAAACAATTGATAGCCTCGTCATTACCCATCCGCACGGGGATCATATCGACGAGATGCTGCTTTTGAAAAAACACGGCTTTGCCGTTAGGCAGCTATGGCGTCCTAATTGGCTGGATAAGAAAACAGTATACGAGCAAAATCAATCGACATACCAAGGAAAGCTCGATGCTTATTTTGAGATGTCCGACCGCTATAATGGTGCCATAGCGCCGGAGGAACTCGTTGGAAATCCAGAAGCCACTGGCGGCGTATCAATTAGAAAATTCGCTTCACGCGATTGCGGACAGAGCAACATCAACAATCACAGCGGCGTGGTTGTTTTCACTTACCATGGCATCACGGTTGTGATCCCCGGAGATAACGAGCCAGCTTCTTGGAAGGCCCTTTTAAAACAACCAGATTTCGCAAAGGTCCTCTCGGAGATGGACGTCTTTATGGCTAGCCATCATGGGCGTGAGTCGGGCTACTGCGCGGACATTTTCGATAACAAGCCGAATTTGTGCATAGTCAGCGACGGAAGCGTCAAAGACACAGACGCAGCCGGGCGTTACTCCTACCATGCAAAGGGATGGAGTGTTTCGAAGAGAAAAGACCAGACGAGGAGTGAAAGATTTTGTGTCACAACCCGCTCTGACGGCCACATAGAATTGCAAATTGGTCGCAATCCGAATGGCAATCGTTTTTTAGCGGCGAGTGTGGCCTAGGCGGCGACGGATCACCTCGCGCTTTTGGCGCTCGCGATTGCGTGAAGCGACGCAACTCCTCATTCCATGTTAAGTCGCCGCGCCTCCTCCAAGTCGATACGGAATGCGCATCCGTGTCGCTTGAGCATAGCAATTAAGTTTGGGCCGTCTACGAGAGAAATAGGCTTATTCTTCGCGAATTCGTAGGAGTCTGGGCCGTAGCTGCTGGTGGCAACGAGAATTCCACGATTTGCCCCTTCGTTCACAACGGTTCCGTAGAGATCACGAACAGCGGCGACATCAACGGTTCGAGTGTATCTCTTGGCCTGTAGGACAAATTTACCCCCGCGAAGCGGGTCTGGGTCATACATAATTGCATCCACGCCGCGATCCCTCGAAGCTCTCGTCACCTTTACTTCGACTCCATTGCGTCCGAATTCCCACTCGAATAGCTGGCGGACGAGCTGCTCGAAATCTTCCCACGGCATTGCCGCAAGATTTGTTTCTTCCTCCATCTGAGCTGCGACATCGCGGTTACCGACAACCCGGTCATCGTCTTTGTCCAATACGAAAATTGGTCGCACAGGCGCGACTTTGTCAGTGGATGGGGTGCTTATTCCTTTGAAATGCCGGAAGCAGGCCTTTGCGTCGATGCGGTCGAGCTGCAGGGCGACAAGCTCGCTCTTTAGAGCCTGTAGGGAAGCGATAGCGCCGTCGCGAGGCGCACCAGTCGCGGGATCATGCCAATGTTGCTCGGCATTAACGGCAACTGTGTCAAACCAGTTTCCGCTGTCTGATTTCGCTACCAAGTAGGCCGCGCGCAGACATAGCGAATATAAAATCGCTTCGGTCGAGCGCTTACGTTCTGCAGCACCGACAGAAAGCCACTTTGCTTTCCACGAATCGCTACGCTTTCGAACGATTGTAAGGTGCGAGAAGTCGGGTATTTGAATAGTGCAAAGCGCAATTCGGGATGGAACGTCTAAATAAAATGAAGCAGGCATGCTCAATGCAGTCGGAAGGGGGTGTCGCAGAAATGACAACTCCATTAGACGACGAATCGCTGCTGGGTCTTTCGACAAACAAGCCTGTCTGATCTGCTCTAACTCGACAACCTCCGCCCGGAGCTTTCGTTGAAGGTTCTGAGCCACCTCTTCTCTCCGACGGGAGAGTTCCTCGAACCTCTTTAAGATAGCGGCAGCCGGGGCCGAAACTTGATTTTCTGGCTGGCGCTTCTCCCCAAAAATGCGACTAAAAAAGGATGGTGCGGGCTGGGAAACGGGGGCCGTGGCTTCGGCGGGGAGGGACGGTAACGCAGGAATTTCTGGAAGAGGATGAGGTTGAAGGAGGTCAAAACCATGTGGCGGTCCCACAGATTCAGACGAAAGAATCTCGGCAATCTGGGGGAGAGTGACGCCGCCTTCCGGCAAGTCTCTTAAAGCAACCCTTGCGGCAAAATCCAAAACAGAGGGGTCATATAGGCCATTGTAGTGAAGCTCCTTAAGGCTCCTCTCGAACCTGTCGAGTTGAAAGTTGTAATCCGTCAAAACATCTCTTTTATAGTTCATACAAGCCTCGAAATCGTGCTGCGGTCGACGTTGAAGCGGCGGGCCAGATCGGCCTGCGAGGCCGTGCCTTCGGCAAGCGCCGCAAGTGCCTCTTCACGCTGATGGCGGGTGAGCTTCGGCGGGCGGCCCATGTGGACGCCGCGCGCCTTGGCCCGCTCGCGGCCTTCGCCGGTGCGGGCGCGGATTAAGTCGCGCTCGAACTCGGCGAGACCGCCTAACACGGTGAGCATTAGCCGCCCGTGCGGGGTCGTTGTGTCGGTCCATGCGTCATGCAGGGAGCGGAACCCGGCCCCGGCCTTCCCCACGGCGTCGAGAATGTTCAAGAGGTCGCGCGTCGAGCGCGCCAGCCGGTCGAGGCGGGTCACAAGCAGGGTGTCCCCCTCAGCCAGCGCCTTGATGGCGCGTGCCAGCTCGCGCCGGTCGCTCTTTGCGCCGCTCGCCGTCTCCCGAAAGACCTTCTCCGCCCCGGCGGCGCGCAACGCTTTCACTTGAGCATCCACGCTCTGCCCGTCGGTCGAGACTCGCGCATAGCCGAAAATCGTCATGCCGGAAACGTAGCTTTGCGCGGAACTTTTGCAACAAACTTTTGCACAGCTGAAGCCCCTGAAAAACAAGGCCTCGGCGGTTGTTGCGAAAGTCTTGATTTTTGCACCAACCCAAGACACACAAAAAGCTGCAAAAAGGACTTGCTATTGGCTCCATTTTGGAGTACATAGCTGGCGCAGGGTGCGAAAACCCTGTGATTGCAAGGCATGGAAAATGGTCACATCGGAGAAAATATGCAGCGATTTCAGATGCTTGGCAGATGCTAAGCCATTTGGTTTCGACAGAAGGCTTCTTGGCCTCGACTGCTATTTATCGCCTGATAGGGAGGACCTAATCTATGCCGCAATCAAAGATTTCGGACGGTTTCGAAAAGACTGAAACCGTTCTCACGATGGAAATCGCCATCGCGCTTCTGGACGATATACTCGGCCCTGAAGAAGAAAACGATCCGGACCCGCCGCCGAACGGCGGGTCCCAACTGGGTGTCAAGTTATGGCTTGGCAGTAGGAGTAATGACTATGACCTCGCCTCGGCTACAAGTGCGCGTTAGCGACCAACAGAAGCAACTTGTTGACCGGCTTCAGAAACTTTGCGGCCTGAAGAGTCAGACGGCGGTCATCGAGAACGCTCTCATGCTGCTGGCATGGGCTGCTGCCCAGTCACATCGTGGATTAGCGATTGCTTCTGTTGACGAAGAGACGAACCGCTACAACGAGGTGCATTTACCTGCCCTTGAGGGGGCTCGTCTCGCGGGCCAATTGAAGAGCGCGTTAAAGTCCGGCGCAAAGGACAAAGCTCCGAAGTTGGCGCTTGTCGATTAAACAGGGCTAGCGACTGCTATTCGAAAATGAGATGCTCGGCGTGGGATAATCGCGTCGAGCATTTTCATGCCTAAAGAAATTCGACTGAACGAAGCTACGTTTGAGGCGGTTGTTCAGGAGGTCATCCGCGCTGTCAGTAATTCAAGTGACAGCGAAAATGCTTCTAACAACGTGACGGTAGCGTTCGAGAGGGCTGGACTTCTCGAAGCAAAGGAAAGCGGCGCGCCGCTACAAAAATCGTCAGAAATCAAGCTGACTATAAACATCATCAATTACTACTCCAGAGAGGTACATATGTCTACCTTCAACAACACCGGAAGCAACATCGCTGCTCAGGGTGATCTCGCGCGCTCCGATCACAATACGCAGAATATTGCCAATGTGACGGATCAGCCTCTCGATTTGGCAGAGTTCATGAGGCAATTGGATCTTGTGAGAGAGGAACTAGAAAAGCGCGATGCGGACCGATTGCAAAAAGGCAAAGCTATCGGAGTCCTTGCAACGGCTGAAGAAAATGCCCGTGCCAATAACAAGTCTGGTGCGGTGGATGCTTTGAAGTCCGCTGGTGGGTTGTTGCTTGATGTTGCAAAATCGGTGTCTGCAAAACTCATAGAGGACGCCATCGAAGGTAAGTTCGGCGTGTAGGCGAGCGTTCGATCTGCCAATGTGAACACGAAGCCCGCCGATTCCGGCGGGTTTTTGCGACAACTCCGCGTCTCTCCTGGTCGTCCGCAAACTTCTCGACTTCTTTTCAAAGGGAATAGCAACAATGGCTGGCAACATTCAGACTGCGAGATTGGCCCCCGTCGGTATTGCATCAAATCAGGGCTTGGTAATGGCCGACGCAACAGTTGGGTCTGCACGCTTGGTGGCCTTATCCGTGCTCAATCCAGGAATGGGGGTGCATGCTGGCTGGACTCTCGAACGGGTCCGAGAGGACCGAGATGGTGATATATATCGTATTAGGAACGATGATATGGGCCTGTATCTGACAATGTCGGAAGGAGATCAGGTCAACTCGCGTGTACTGGGCGGGGTTCTAAGTCCTGACCCGCACCTGATCCCGACTCAGGAATGGCGATTTATCTCACAAGGGTCAAATCGTGTTAGCTGGGCAAGCAGGAGCGGATTGCGGATGCATCCAGATAGCCACGAGCCCGGAGCCACGGTCTACCTGGTATCCGGCGGGAACGATGTCTGGGAATACTGAGCATTTTCTCGCTGCCACCTCTAGTCATGTCATAAGCCTCGACTGCGAGTTGTCTTGGGGATGTAGGTGGTAAGCCGCATAAGGCCCATTCTGTTAAACGGGCGGCGTGGCGGGCCTCTCAAAAACGACCGTTTTTGAGAGAGCCTGAAAAAGCCGTTTGACAACCAAGTCACGGCACTCTGTGTCGAGTCCATTTTTGCACCAATCATCCAAACGGCAAAGGCTTTGACAGTATTTTTGCTTCTTCGCCGCAGTCAGGGCACACCGGAATCTCGTATGCTCCGTAGTTTGGAATTCCGGGCTCCCGCCCGCCGACCCATTTTGTCGTAAAGTTCTCGAAATTAGTCCTATGGTTATTCCAATCATCAGACTGCTCGACCTGCCGCCCTAGACGCCCGCAAGTCTCACATCGCAGCTCATATATTTGGTTCGTTTCCCAAGCCATGCCGTCCCCTACAAAATGCGCGCCTTAGCGCTCGCGGCCCTCGTCCTCGCGATCTCGACCTCGATCGCGCGGCGGCGCGGGCCGGTCTTCAGGATAAAGGAGGTAATAGATGCCCAGCGACCCGTGGGCTTTGTGAACGAGATAGAGGCGCGCCTTTTCGGCGGCGGACCGCTCCTCCGAGGTCATGAAATCAAGCGGCGATTTCGGCGGCGGGCGTTCTTCGCGTTCCACGCTGATTTCCTCGTCCTGTCACAGACACGTCCTAGGCTCGTAAACTGCTGAATCTGCAAAAGGTTGCACGCCAAAAAAATATTTTTGCAGCGCCCCCTTTGCCCCAATCCGACCACGAATGCGGCAAAGCCTTGCGGGGTTGTTGAAGCCGCGATTGCTGCGCGCCGTTCTTACCCGTCGTTTGCAGCCTCCGCATGAGCGTGGATGCGTAACCATGAATATGCACGTCTCGCCGCAAAGGGGCGGCGCTGCCTCCTCCCCTTTTCCTCCTCCCAGCCGCACTGAACGCCTGATCCGCGCCGCCGCCTTTATCAGCGGCACGCTTTTCATGATCTGGCGATGCCTCGGGCTGCTCGGCAATTTCTCCGATCTCTTTTCGGGTCACGTCGCGGTCGGCGACGCGGTCGGCCTCGCCGTCAATCTCTGGTCGATTGCGGCGGGTGTCGCCGTGGGTCTCGCCCTGCTCAACCCCCTGCGATGGCTGAACGGCAAGCGCTTTGCGGTCGGTTTAACCTCGGCGGCCGTGATGCTCGGCTCGCTCGGCGTGAGCACCATAGCCGCCCTGCTGACGTCGTTGTCGGGGGCGGGCTTCGGCCTGATTAGCCCGCTCTCCCCGGCCTTCCTCATCACGTCAATTGTCGGTCTGGCGCTCGCGCCTCCCTTGATGCTGATTTTCGGCGCGGTTTCCACCCTGACGGTTCTGGGCGTCCTCTTCGGCTTTGTCGGGTTCTTCCTCGTCGTTCCCATGGTGCTGTTCCGGCAGGTTCTCGAATTCGAGAACATCCTGCGCATGTATCGCTACGAGTCGCGCGGGCTGCTCGGCTACATCGTGCGCTTCATTTACTGGCTGCGGAATCAGCCGCTCCCCAAAGGCCTGCCTGATGACAGCCGGGGCGCGCGCTTCGCCGAACCGGAAGAAATCGCCGCCCTGCAATGTCCGCAAGGCATGGGCTTCGGCCATGTCGAGGGCGAGCCGCTGCGCATCGACACCGACAAGCACGTTCTGATTATGGCTTCGACGCGCTCCGGCAAGGGCGTCGCGCTCATCATCCCGCAACTGCTGCGCCACGTCGGAAGCGCCTTCGTCCTCGATCCCAAGGGCGAGAACGCCAGAGCGACTGGACGGCAACGCGCCACGCTCAACGATAAGGTGCTTTACCTCGATCCCTTCGGAATCTCCGGCAAGCCACAGGCGCGCTTCAATCCCATGTCGCGCCTGACGCTCGAAAACATGGATGCGGAAAGCAAGGCGCTCGCCGCTGCGCTCTTCGTCCCCGGCGAAGGCGAGAAGCGCGACTACTGGTTCGAGCGCGGCCTGCAACTCGTCGCCCTCTTCATTATGTTCGTCTTTGCGTCTGACGCGATCCCCGCGAACCGCAAGGATCTGCTGACCGTGCGGCGGCTGTTGCTCGGCAAGCCGAAGGCGTCGCTCGACGCCATGAAACAGGTCACGGATGACGACGGAACGCTGTCAAATCTCGCGCAGTCGTTCATCGACATGAACGAAAAGGAGTTCTCGTCGGTCGTCTCGGTCGCGCAGGGCCAAACCGCCATTCTCGACAATCCGGCAATGAAAGCCTGCCTTGCCGCCTCCGGCCCCGGCGAAGAGGTAGATTTCAAGGACTGGCGGCGCGGGACGATGACCGTCTATCTCTGCCTCTCCGCGCCCCGATTCCCCGTCTTCAATCGCTGGCTGCGTCTGGTGCTGACTTCGGCGCTCGACGAGATGACCGACATTCTCGACCCGCCGCCCGTGCCGATTTGCTTCATGCTCGACGAGCTGGCGACGCTCGGCCATTTGCCGCCAATCGAAAACGCAATCGGCCTTGCGGCGGGCTACGGCATCCAGCTGGTCACGGTCTGGCAGGATATCGGCCAGATGAAAGACCTCTACAAAAGCCGCTGGACTTCCTTCATCGGCAATTCCGGCGTGCGCGCGCTCTTCAACCTCGATGATTTCGACTCAGCAAAATACTGGTCGAACTTCATCGGCGGGCGCATCCACGAAACCCATTCGCGGCAGGAAGACCTCTACGGCCTTTCCAGCGGCCAGAATATCGGCGAGGCCGTGCGCCCGCTCATCACGCCGGAACAGCTCATGCTGCAATTCAGCAAGGAGCGCATGCTCGTGCTGCCGCAAGGCGCGCATCCGGTGATGACCGAACGCAAGCCCTATTGGGAAGATTCGGGCCTTGATGGCCTTTGGGACGATCCGCGCACGCCAACGCAACGGCTTCGTTCGCCTATGCCCCCGCGCCCGCCGCAGTCTCCGCCCCCGTCGAGCGGCCCCGGAACGCCGCCGCCTTCCTCACCTCCGTCCGGCGGTCCCCAGCCGTCGCCCGAGACTTTTTTTGAGGACTGGGAGGATGAGGACTTCGAGCCCGATGTTCCTCATTCTCCGCCGCAGCAAAGCCCGTCGCCGCAACCTGCGCCTGCGCCGTCTTACACGGCGCAACAAACGGGCTGGCCGGGCAGCTACGCGCCGTTCGGCGGCCTGAATGCCGGCGCGGCCAACAGCAACCAAGGCGGGCCTAAAACGGAACGCACGCTCGTGCGCACCGAGAAGGCCGCCGGTTTTACCTTCCACATCTATTCCGATGAGACGGTCAAAATCACCGCCGCCGACGGCGCAGTCCGCTGGTCAACTGTCGCCAATCTCAACCACGGGCGCAGCTAATCAGGAAGGCTGGGGCTTCTCCAAAGCCCCGGCCTCCGCTTGCCGCCGTGCCTCCTCGCGTTCGGCGTGGCGGTCGCGTTCGCACCGCTCCCGCAAGGCCTGCATGGCGGCGGCGCGGTCTTCGTGAGCGGCGCGGACGGCGGCGGGAATTTCCCAACGCCGCAGCCTGCGGCGCAAGCTCGCCAGCCGGTCGGCGAAGTGAGCGGCTATCGCCGCCGCTTCCGCGTCGAAGCTCGAACCCGACTCGCCGGTCGCTAGTCCTCCTCGCTCGGCAGCGTGAACTTGTTGCAGCCGGTCATCTCCGCCAGCACAGGCTCCCCGTCCAAGAGGCAAACGATCAGCTCGCCCTCTTTCCCCGCCCGCACCCATCCGGCTTTGCAGTTCCGACAATGACTCGCCGCGAACCCCTCCGGCTTTTGCCAAAGCAACTGTCGCCCTCTGTGCGTCAGCATGAAATCCACCTTTCGCAATCAAACGTCGCAAGCCCTGACCGGCACGCCCCGCGCGCCGGTCGCGTTCCTCGATCCAGCGCCCTAAATTCCTCGCCGGATTATGGCAAAGCTCAAGATAATCCCGCACAAGGTCGCCCGTGCGAAAGCTTCGACCCCCGCCGCTTTTTCCGGCCTTCTTGCGCGGCGTCGGCGCAACCGCTTCCCGCTGCGCAACCTGACGCGCAGCG
>NZ_AP027146.1 GCF_027925385.1 Methylocystis iwaonis | reverse complement strand
ATCGAGGCTTTTGGAGCTTTTCCGCCAATACGTCGAGCTTTTCAATCGACGGAGCCTTTGCCAAAAGATCCGGCGCACGCGCCATTAGAGCTTTGGCTACTTCTCCTGACAGATGAGCTTCCCGCCCTATCTCGTCCGGGAAGGTATCAAAAATTCCGAATTTCGACGGACCCATTTGAATCGCGAACCAGCTGGCCGTGGCCGGTTCAGCCTCGACAAGAGGTAGCGCATTTTTTAGAAAAGCTGCCAGCTGCTGTTCTTTCCCAGCCTTGGCTTCAAGCGCAACAAACAGTCCAAGCTTAGCCATTTTTTTCTTCTCCTTTGTTGGATTCGGTTGAACTCCATCCGCGGAATATTCTGCTCTCGTTACGAAGCACGCTCTATAAGCGCCTATAAATTCGCGAACGGAAAAGACTGTAAGAACACCCGCTGTCGCCAAGGAACCGCCTAGCAAGAAGCTATTTCCGCCGACGCCAGCGCTTTCATCCGCTACAGCGGCGCTTGCAACGTAAAACGCTGTCACCCAGATTGCTACGATCCAGATTGCGACTGCAACCGCGTATAGGACATTTGTATTGAGCGGCTCGCGCTTCGCACCCTGGTTCATGATGGATTATTCTCGCTCATCAGGTTCGCCGAGGTCATTTGATTACACAGACTTAACAAAGGTCCGGCCAGCCACAGGCGGGCAAATTTGCCAAAAATGGCTCCAAGTGCGCCATTCGCTCCCGTTCTGTCTTGCGTTTTGCAGTGATCAAGCACCGGGCGCTTGTCGGCCAAAACCGCGACGCCCAATCAGCCTTGGCGAGGCGGGCCTCGAAGTCTTTTAAAGATTGCGCGCATTGGGAGACCACTGGACAGTTGCTGTCGGCATGAGGCCCTGCGCATCCGAACTCGTTAATCTAGATCGCCAAAATGGCTCGCGACACCGACAGCGCAGGAACAATCTACGTACTACCACTCTTAGCGGTTTCACGAGGAGATGAAGGCCGCAAAAAAGGATAACCACGACCGCCACCAACCGCGTGCCCTCCGGAAGCGCGAAGCTGGCGATGACGACGACGACGCCGACGACGGCGATTAGAAGAAGCACCAGGCCGCACCGACGCCGGCTCAACGCGCCGTCCTCGCTCATCGGCGCAAGGAGGCATAGCGGCGCACTTGCCGGTCGAGGTCTAAGCCTGGTTGCTTATCCCTCAGCTTTGCAACCGCCTGATGGCGTCGTTATCAATCGGCTTATGGAGTGGGCGATCCTTAGCGAGAAACTGGAGCAGGCCGAGCGCCGCGTGGCCTTCGGCAAACGTATTCTCGCCGTCTAGAATGAGCGTGTCGTTGAGCTCGAGTCAGCACGTGCTTGCGGGCCCGTGTGAAGGCCCTGCCCATCTCTGCGCCGTCGCCCTCCACATAGGGCCAATAGGCGGCGAAGATATCGTAGGTCCGTCGCCCGAGCAGCAAGTCGTAATCACCCGCGAACAGCGACCCGATTGTGTCGAATATGCCGTCGTCGCCGAACCTGAACAGCAGCCGCCCTCGTCAAACCCGCCCGTATAGTCTTCGCTCGGCCCACCCGGAGCCTGCATCACGCCGTCGAGCGACAGGAAGACCGCGCCGGTGATTCTACGACATCGGCGTTCTCTCCGCGGCGCGCGGCCTCGATCTTGGCAATATTTATCTTACGCATCGTCATCATCGCGTCCATCGCGCGCTTGGCCGCCGCCCTATCGGGGTCCCTCGTCGCCGCAAGCAGCGCACGCGGCGAAATCTGCCACGAAAAGCCCCAGCGGTCGCGGCACCAGCCGCACATGCTTTCTTCGCCGCCATTGCCGACGATCGCGTTCCAATAGCGGTCAGTCTCCTCCTGGTCGTCGGTCAGGATCATGAAGCTGACCGCTTGGTTGGGCTTGAAATGGGGCCCGCCGTTCAGCCCGATGAACGCGCGGCCGAGCACCGTGAATTCAACCGTCAATTCGTCGCCCTGCTTTGCCGACGGATTGTCGTTGGGCGAGGCGTTGGCGGCGCCGACATGGCTGTCGGGAAAGGTTGCGGCATAGAATTCCGCGGCCTCGCGCGCCTTGCCGTGGTCGAACCACAGGCAGGTGGTGAGCTTGTCGGACATGACCCTTCTCCTTCCTGATCGGTTGTAGGGCCGAGCGCGCCGCAGCCCAATCTGTTCCCGCACCAGGTTTCGTGGCCGAATGAGGACGGATTGGTCACGCCCTCGAACGGCATGGCGGAGATCCGATAGGCGCTTTGGTCAATTAATGACAGCCGCCTTCTTCAGACCTCAATCTCGGTCGCCTCGTCCAGGATTTCATGGGACTCCTCCTCCTCCTCGGTCAACCCGAGCGCGTCGTCGAGCGTGACCTCGACACCGTCATTGCCGCTTCCCGCGCCGGCGTCTTGGAGCGCGTCGAGATCTGGCAATTCCCGCAGGCTTCCCAGCGAGAACATTTCGAGGAAGCGGGCGGTCGTCACCCATGCGATCGGCGCGCCGGGTTCGGGAGCGCGCGGGCCGGGGGCGATGACGCCGAGGCCTTTCAACCGGCCGAGAATGTCGCGGCTGATATCGTGGCCCACAAGACGCGAGAGCCCCGCGCGGGTGATCGGCTGCTGATAAGCAATGGCCGAGAGCGCCAGCATTTCGAGTCTGGTGAAAGGCGGCGGCCCGGCGCTTTTCGTCCCCGCGAGCGCGCGAAGCGTCTCGGCATGGCGTGGGCGCGTGCGAAACTGCCACCCCCCGGCGACGAAGACGATTTCGTAGGGACGCCCTTTGAGCTCTTCGTTGATATCGGCGAGGAGCGCGTCGAGCCGGCAGGCGTCGCCGACAAGCGCGGCGAGCGTCTCGCGGGGGACCGGCTTTGCAGAAGCGAAGATCGCCGCCTCGGCGCGCAGCATCCATACGCGCCAGCGCATGCCCTCCGGTAGATCGGACAGATCGCGGTCGAGACGGGCGGCGGCGGCGCGGGTCACAGGCCGTAGATCCTGAAACTGTCGCGGCCCGAGAGTTCGCGCACGGCGCCGAGCGCGACGAGCCGGTCGAACAGCCGCCGCGCGGCGCGATCCGAGAGGCCGGAGCGGGACGCGGCGGCGGCGGGCGTGACGGCGTCGTCGACAAGCAGCATCTCGACGACGCGCCATGCGCCTTTCGCGCGCAACATCGGTGCGACGGAAACGAGCTTTTGCGCGCGCCTCGCCAGGTCGACGGCGAGCCCATGGGCCTCGACGATTGCGAGCCCATAGGCGCGCGCGACGGAATCCGGCCAGTCGTCGTCCGTGGGCCGTGGGCGCTTTCCCCCTGCTCCGCGCCGCAGCGAGGGATGCAGGATGGCGACGGCGAGCAGAGGGACCGGCCGCGCCCAGTTCAGACGGCTCGCGAGCGCAAGATCGGCGACGACAAAGACGAAAGTTTCCCAGTCCGCGGTGGGCGCGCCGTGTTTCATCGCCGCGGCGCTGACGCGCGCCGCCGCAGTAAGCGGATCGGGCGCCGTGGTCGCCACTTCCGCAAGGACGCCCGCGTCGAGCGCCTCATTCAGTCCGAGCAGCCCCGCTGCGCGCAAGAGCGTCGAGTCGAAGCGCGCCGGAAACGATGCGTAAAGACGGAAGACACTATGCAGCCGGCCGGCAGGGCTCGTCTCGCCGCCGCCCGAAAGATGTTCGGCGTCGCGCAAGACGGCCGCGTCCTCGCGCAGCCGGGAGAGCGTTGCGCAGGATTCAGCGGCGCGCAGAGCGAGGCGCTGGCGCAGGCAGCCGGCGAAGGGCGGCTCAGCGCCGTCCGATCCACTGCGCAGGATCTGGTCGAACAGCGCGAGGCCAGCGCCCGTCGAAAAAGCCGCCGCGCCAGAATCGGCCCCTTGCGACCGCGTCCAGCGCGGAAGCGGTTGAATTTCAGACGTTTGCATCGCTAATGCCGCCTCGGCGCGGCGCGCGCGCGGCGGCCGCTTGGCGGAGGGAACAGGCGCGGACGCGCACATCGAATCAAGCGGCTGCATGGCAAGAATCTTAGCTGACGGCGGCGCTTTGTCGACTGATTTTGGGCTCTTTCCGCCGGGCTTGTCTTGTGATATTGATGTCCAATAATGTGCGCTTATCGGACGCAGAGGCAAACCCCTGCTAGAGTGGGCGTGTCGCTCCGGTTTAATGAGCGGACGGCCAATCCAGGCGTCGGATTTTCGCGCCGCCTTCCGGCTTAATTGGCGGACTGCCCAGCGCCGGGGCGCGGCAGAAGACCCTCGGCAGCGATCGTCACGCCGCCAGATGCAGCCCTAGCCGGGCCCGGGGCGGTGAAAGCGGCCGGGATTGCGTCCAGGCTTTCAGCTGATCGAGCGCGAACCTCGGGGGGCCAAAGACCTCGCGCGCGCCGGCGCGATCCAGCAGTTGCGCCACACCGATCCAGGTCGCCCTGCGCCAGTCGAGGCTTGCGGTCGAAAGTGGCGCGGCGCGCTCCCGGGCCATGCCGCGCGGGGATCGCGGATGGCCGACCACCCAACAAAGGAGCGGTCGCCGCGCCATGCCGGGACGCGGCAGCGACCACAAGAGACGCGCCGTCGCCATGGCGTCATCATCCGGCGGCGTCGCGCCAAGCGCGGCGAGGACCGCTTTTTCCCCGGGCGACGGCTCCCTGCCCTCGTCGGACGCGTGGTGGACGACCGCCCCGCAGCGCCGGCAGACGAGGCGCGCCGCGCCGTCCAGCAGCACGAAACCAAACCCGCGCGCGCCACACCGCTCGCAATCCTCGACGAGAAAGAGCTCGTGTCGGGCGCACAGGAGCGCTTCCACCCGAAGCCAGGAGCGCCGCAGATAGTGGTCGCGGCCCGCCTTCGCATCCTCGTCGAGACAGGCCGGACACGCCGAAAATCCGACGAAGGCGCCCCCTGCCTCATGGGCCCACACATAGCGATCCTGGTCGCGTCGGCGCTTGAGCGCCAAGCTCTCGATCCGCGCCGGGTCGAGCCGGCAAGCCTGCGCCCACGCGGCGACGACCTCGAGGTCCGGCGCGTAGTCGGCGGCGGCGAAGCCCCTCGGCGCGGCGAGCGCTGCAGGAAGGCCGAGCGAAAGGCCGAGGACCTCCCGGTTCACGCCATAACGACACGCGACCCGCCCCTGCCACGACGACAACAGTTCATCGTCATGGGGGCGCGGCGCAATCGGCAAGCGACGGCTCACCGGGCCGCGGCGCGTGCGAGCCGCGCATCCATGTTCCGACTCATCGCCGCCAACGGCGGCGCGAGGTCGGGGTCGAGGAAACTTTGCGCCGTGATCCGCTCCTCGCCTGACCGGATCGCCGCGATCGCCGCGCTTTCGACGAGCCGAAAGATGCGGACCGTCACGCCGTCGGTCAGTTCGAGCACGCGCCGCCTCATCTCGGCCGTGTGCAGCGCCGACGGCCGGCGCAGCGGAAGCACGCCCACCAAGCTGATCAAGAGCTCCGCCAAGCGGCGGTCGTTCTTCCAGCGGTCGAGATGGAAGGCCTCGAAGCGCTCGGCGAGCTGCGGGTCAGTCAAAAGCGCCTGGCAGGCGAGATCCGTCCCGGCGCAGACCAGCGGCGCCCTCAGATCGTTCGCCAGGAACCGAAGGGCGTTGAGAAAAATCCTCTGCTGCCGAAACGTGCCCGCGAGCAAGGCGTGCACCTCGTCGATGACGAGCATCCGAACGCCGAGGCTTTTCATGAGCGCGCGACAGGTTTCCTTGAGCCGGTGCGTTCGCGCTTCGATCGGCGCCGGCGCCTGCAGCGCGGTCAACAGCTCGCTGTAAAAGTCGCCCTCGAGCGGTTCCGCCGGCATCTGCATCGCCGCGATTGGCGCGGAGGTCACCCCGGTCCTGCCGTCGAAGCGCGGCGGGTGGTCCCTGAGAAACTTGCGCAGAATCTTGGTCTTGCCCATCCCGGTGTCGCCGTAAATCAGCAGGCAGGGCATGCGGTCGCGCGGCGGATAGCTCAAAAGATCCTCGAGCCGTGACAGAGCCTCTTCGGCCCGCGTCGTCGCAATCCATCGATCGGACCGGATCCACGCGATGCGCGCGGCGTCGCACTCGGCCGCGTGCGCCCGGTAGGCCGGCAGGATATGGCCGTAATCCGCGGCCCCCGCATCGCTCGTGATCTTCGTCACGACCAGTCCTCCACCTTCAAGGGGCGCAAATCGGCGTAGTCTTCATCATCCTTAGGCGCCGCCATCGTCGTCGCCGTTCCCAGCGTGTCCGCCGACGCCGCCAGGGCGCGCTCGCGCCGCTCGGTTTGACGGCGCGCCGAGCGGGTGGCCATGGCGGCCGCCGCCTCCAGAGTGCGCTGCTGCTCGACGGTTTCGAAAATCAGACGCTCGTCGACGAGCGATCGCCCACGCCCCCTCAGCGCGGCTTGCGCTTGTCGGTGCTCCGCCAGCGTGATGCGCGGGCGGCTGAGATCAGCGATACGCACCGGCCAGTGGCCGCCGTCGGGATCCTCGACGAAAACTTTCGAGAGATCGCGCGGATCATATTTGATCCTGAGCCGGCGCCGCAGCCGTCCCGCCCAGGGGCTCAGAACGTCGTCCCAATAACGCAGGTCGAACAAGCGCACGCCGTCACGCCGAACCTTGCGCTCCTTGAACGGCAAAAAATCGAGAAGAAACTCCGCCGGATCGTTGGGATGCGACGGCGACACCCGCCGAGCGGCCAAAGCTTCCCGCCACGCCGCTATCGGCGGCTGCTTCAATGCGGCGTGCAACTCGCTGTGATACCGGACCACTTCCAGCGCCAGCCATCGCTCCAGCTCGTCGAGAGTCATCACGGCATGCCTGGCGGAGTCGTAGTCGCCGAGCTCGGCCACATTCGAAAATGTCGTGCCCGGCAGCAGATGCGCCGCGCCCATCATCGTGCCGATCAGCCGCTCGATATGGCCGCCGTAGTGGGGCCGCGCCACGGGACGATAGATCAGTCGAACGCCATGCTCCTCGCAGCCGCGCTCGAGCGCGCGCGCCTTGAACTCCTTGGCGTTGTCGAGATGAAGCGCCTCGGGAATCCCGGCGACCGGCCATTCGGCGGCGATGCCCAGCCGCGCCAGCCAGGGCTCCTTCGGCAGCACGAGATGCTGGATGGCCAAGGCCACGGAAGTCGACGACGGCGCCTCGAGCGAGACGTAGAACCCCGCCACCATGCGGCTGGCGACATCGATCGCCAGGGTCAGCCACGGCCGTCCGATCGGTTCGCGATGCACGGAGTCGACCACGAACAAATCAACCTTAGTGTGATCGATTTGCACGACTTCCAGCGCATGGCTCGCATGGTATTCGCCAACGACCGGCGCAAAGCGCGTGCGAGCGGCCTCCGCTCCCTCCCGGTCCTGTACGAGCAAGCGCTCGTCCGTGCCCGCGACCCGAGCTTTGATCGCGTCCCACGACGGCGGGCGCAGGCCGCGCTGCTGACACAACTGACGCAAACGCCGGCGCAGCGCATTGACGCTCGGCTTCTGCCGCGTGCGATAGAATTCCTTGATTGCGCCGTCGATGAGCTGGTCTTGTTCCGGCGTAAGCCGGCTGGATCCTTTCTTCGGACCGCGTCGCCCGGCCACGAGCGAGCTGACGACGGGCGACGCGCGGAACCGTTCGATCAACTCGTAAAGCCGCGTCCTTCTGACGCCGAGCTCCCGACAGGCGTCGCGGATTGCTTGCGGATGGACGGAATCCTGCGCGATCAGCGGGCGGATCACCGCGGCGCGCGCCGTGGCCTCGCGCCAGCGTTCGTCATCGACTTCGAGCTTGTCGATCCTTGTCACGAGGCGCTCCCCCGCGTCGTCCGGCAATCAAGCCTGAAAAATCCGCGAAAAAGACCGAAACCAATCTATCATGATTCGTCTGATTCGCCGCATTTTCATGCGTTTGCGTTCGTTGAAAGCAGCAGAAGCCCCTCGGAGCGACATCAATGCGAAACGCCGCGGCCGTCCGCCAATCAAACCGAAATATTCCGCAAATCCGGCCGGAGTCCGCTCATTATGCCGGAATCAGATTCCAGCAAAATCAATGGCGTCCAGTCCGCTAAAAAAGCCGGAGCGACAGGGCGAAAGGTGCCGATTTGGGCTCCCCAAAACCCGCCGAGGCGTCGGATTTTCGAAGCCCAGCCGCGCGCGAGGCCCGCCCGGCGGCAGCGTAAGCGAGGACAAAAATGGCTGAAGCCGACAAGGACAACGGCAGGGCGCTCGCCGAGCCCGCCCCCCATCTCGCGGCGCTCTCCGAAAAGGCCCGCGACTACGCCCGCAACGCCCGCTCGGAGAACACCCAGAAGGCCTATGACGCCGACTGGCGCCAATTTGCTTCCTGGCTGCGCCGGCAGGGCCTCGACCCCCTGCCCCCGGACCCGCAGACCGTCGGCCTGTATCTCGCCGCCTGCGTCGAGGGCGGGCCGGGTCGGCCGCCGTTGTCTGTTTCCTCGCTCGAACGCCGGCTCTCCGGCATCTGCTGGCGCTATCGCCAGCTCGGGCGCCCGCTCGACACGGGCGACCCCCATATCGCCACGGTGCTGGCCGGCATCCGCCGCGCCCACGCCCGTCCGCCGGTCCAGAAAGAGGCGATCTTCGCCGACGAGCTTCTCGCGATGCTGGCGGTCCTCGACAACGACCTGCGCGGCCTTCGCGACAGGGCTCTCCTCGCCATCGGCTTCGCCGGCGGCCTGCGCCGCTCGGAGATCGTTGGCCTCGACTGCGGCCCGGAGCAGACGGACGACGGAACCGGCTGGATCGAGATCGTCGGGGCCGACCAGAACGGCGGTGGCCTGCTGTTGACCCTCAACGGCAAGACCGGCTGGCGCGAGGTCGAGATCGGCCGCGGCTCCTCTCCCCTCACCTGCCCCGTGGCAATGTTGGAGACCTGGCTCAAACTCGGTAGGATCACGCGGGGTCCGGTGTTTCGGCCCGTCGCCCACAAGAACGGTGGCGTCGCGCCCGAGCGACTCTCCGACAAGCATGTCGCCCGCCTGGTCCAGAAGGCCGCGCTGGCCGCGGGCCTGCGCGGCGATTTGCCCGAAGGCGAACGGCGCCGCGCCTTCTCCGGTCACTCCTTACGGGCCGGTCTCGCTTCCTCGGCGCAAATCGAGGAAGGCCATGTGCAAAGGCACCTTGGGCACGCCTCGGCCGAAATGACCCGCCGCTATCAGAGGAAACGCGACCGCTTCAAGGTCAATCTCACCAAAGCGGCGGGCTTGTGAAACCACGCCCTGTAAGAACAAGGGTTTCAGGCTTTCAACATCTACAACTCAGCCGGTGGCTGATTGAGCCGGGCGATCAAGCCAGGCGCCGCTTTGAAAGTCAGAACGCGGCGCGCGACGATCGGCGCCGGCGTCTTCGTCTTCGGGTTACGGCCGACCCCCGGACGCTTGCAGCGCACGTTAAACGCGCCAAAACCGCGTAGCTTAACTGGTTCGCCGCTCACCAAAGCTTCCCCGATCTCCGCTAACATGAGGTCGACAAGATCGGCAGCCTCCCGCCGCGCCAAGCCGGAGCAAGCGTCATAGACAGCCGTCCTTAGGTCGGCGCGCGTGACGGCGCCTTGGCTATGATGTGTTGATTTCATTTCGTCCTCCCCCTGCGGCAAGATACGGGGAAGTCTGGGAAGCCCGCAAACGTGAGCAGGCGCGTTCGCCAGGGAATTTACTGAGCACACCGTCGCCAGGCCGCCGTCTCTTGACCGGCGTCCCGCGAGGACTCAGACTCGCGCTCGTGCACGCGATCCTTCTGCACCGCATCGACCCCGCTAGGAACATGCGCCGCTTCTACCGCCTCGAGGTCGCGCCCGATCTGTTCGGGCGCTGGTGTCTAGTCGCGGAATGGGGACGGATTGGCCGCGCCGGTCGCCTGCACATGGCCGCTTTTGACGACTTGGCGCAAGCCAGGGAGGCTCTTGCCCGGCAGCGGCGCGTGAAGGTGCGTCGCGGTTATGCGGCCCTGTGACGCGCTGCAGCCGGCGGACCAGACTGTCCTCAAAGCCGAACCTGACGTTCGACTTTCAAAGCTCTGTAAACCCTTCGCCGTCTAATCATCATCTTCGAAAAGGGCGAGGGGATATCCATGTCGACGGTCACGACCGGCGGGGCGTCACGTCATCAGAAAAATTCTACGAAATCTCACCGCGCCAACACATCAACGCCACGGCCCGCCACAAAGCCCGCGACCTCAGCTCTCCCGCGCGGAGACGGCGTCAGATATGCCCTCTTCGCCGGAAAGAGCGTCGCAGCTGCGGTGTTCGTGTTCGGCACCCTGTGCGCCCTCATTTACACGTCCGCCGCCCCTCACAAGACAATGCATGCTGCCGGCGAGAAACAGAAGATCATCACCCGGCAGAAGACGGCGACGGCTGACAAATCCACCGCGGACGCCAAAGTTTACCCGTCGAGATTGGATTCCGCACTGGTCTCCAAAATCGATCTGCCCATCAGAGACGCGCCAAGGGGAGACGCGAAGATCCTTGGCCGAGCTGTCTATGGCTCCCGCGTCGAGGTCCTCGGGCAAGACGGCAGATGGGCGCAGGTCCTCGCGATCGGGCAAAACGCCGCCGGCTGGGTCGAGAAGGCCGGCCTGAATTTCTAAAGGCGCGGCGCTCGCAGACCCCTTCTACCTCGACAGCCTTCACGATCACCCCGCCGCCTTTCGCAATCTCGCCGACTTGGCGGCCTTGCCGCGCAACAACGCCATGAGCACCGGCCCCAGCGAAAACTCCCCTACCCGCGCCTTGGCCGTCAGCGCGCGCAAATAGCCGCCGGCGGATGTGATTTCGTCGCCCCGCTGTAGTATTGCGGCGATTACGATCGAGGCGTCATGTTCGCCCAAAACCTCGAGCGCCTGCGCCCAGGCGTCGGGCGAAACGCCAAGGGCAGAACGAACCGTCGCGGCGGCCGTTGCGAGATCGCGCCACGATGAAACCTCCCCGCCCCTGGCGTAATCGACGATATCCGGACAGGCTTGCAGCACCATCCCAAGCGGATAGGATCTTGGCGCGGGCGGCGGCCCAGGACGGATGCGCGTTTCGGCTTCCTGCCTCTCAGATTCCAACGCCCCTGCCCCATCGCCATCCGCTTCCTCGCCGATTGGCCCGGGCGGCTCGGCCCTGCCTTCTCGAAGGCTAGGTTCAAGATCAGAAATGTTTGTGGTTTGATTCTGTATGTGGCGCTCAGTCTGAGACTCATTGGCGCTCTTATTTTGGCGTTTAACGTGGTTCTCCAGCACACTATTGATTTCGGCCGCGAGCGCGGCGAGTTCACCCGCCAAAGCCTCTAAATCGGTCCGCGTCATTTTTCGCGCCTGGCGGCTGGCAAGCGCCTGATAATCGCTGTGGCGGGTTTCCCAGTCGCCGCAAACCCCCTCTTCCATCCCAGTCTCGATCATCTTGACGATGTCGCGCCGCGCCAGAGTAATTTTTTCGCGCAGCAGCGCCATCGCGCGGTTTTCGGCGCGAACCTCTTCGGCGAGATTTTCGATTTCGGTCGCGCGCGCAACCAGCGGTGTTAGGTCGAAGCCGTAGGCGTCCTCGATGGCACCCCCCTGCCCTCTCCTGGCGAAGCGTTTGCCGTTGGGTGAGTCCCGGCGGATGATCAGTCCGGCGTCGACCAACACCGCGATGTGACGGCGCAGCGTCGCCGGCGCCATCCCGTGCGCGCGAAGCGACAACTCCTTATTGGACGGGAAGACGACGATCCCGGGGTCCGTCTCGCTTTCCGAGCCGTTGGCCTCTTTCTCGGGCAGCGTCAGCGCCGTTTCCTGATGAAAGCTTAGCAACGCGTGCAAGACCGACAACGCCCGATCGGTGACGCCAAGCGGAGCTTTCGCCTCCGTCAGCGCCCGAAACAGCCGCCATTTATGGACGACGATTTGCGGCGCTTCGGGGCGGGACGCGAATTCTTTTGTCGCCGCCTGGCTTGCCACCATGGCAAGCGACAGCGATCGCCGCCCAAAAGGCGTCGACGAATATGTCTGCATTTCTTTGCCCTTCATTCAGGCAAAAGAAATCCGCTCTCCAAACCGGAGCCGAGACTCTTGACAGCGATTCGCGGAAGTGGTTCTGTGAGCTTGCTAGGACTTACAGAGGCTTCCGGGACGGCGACGTTTCGGGGGCCTTTTTCTTTTGCAGTTCGATCCTTCTTGATGATGACTTTCTCGGATATTCAGCCCCACGCATTCGCTTCGGGGCTCTCTTACTATCCCTCCTCTTCTGGGCTCGCCTGTTGAAGCTCCGTCTGTAACTGCGTAAGCCGATCGAGAACGAGCCTGGCGATCTCGGGATGCTTCGCGCGGTCAATCGACAGAACAATCCTCTTGTCGTCAATCGCAAGAGTCGCGAAAGTACGCCCGTCGGCCCGCTTCCATGCCTCCTTTAGAGGCCTCGTCGGTCTCGTTGTCATCGCGGCGAGCAGCAACTGAAATCGTCCGTCAGAATTTGCCGCGGCAAACTCTTTCGAGGCAATTGACTCTAGAACGCGGTCTGCCGCGCCAGGCGCATCTAGCCGGTCCGCCAGCAACGACCAGGCGCGCCGCCCGGTCGCGGGTGCCGGGCCAATAGCATTGACGATATCGGCCGGCAGCCGCTCGATCAGCGAAATCATGATCGACAAAATCGTCTTGTGAACCGATAGCGAGCGGCTGATCGTTTCGCGCGCAAAAGCGCGTCTTTCTAGTGCATGCGCGAAACGGCATTTCTCGATGAAAGACAGCCCGTTTCGCTCGACATTCTCCTGCCCCTGGGCAACCACGAGTTCATCATCACTCAGCGCGCGTACAACGGCGCGCACGGGTCGTCCCAGAATGCGCGCGCCAGCAATGCGCCGATGCCCGTAGGCCGTCTCATAACGGCCGGGCTTTGTCGGATGCGGGCGAACCAGTACAGGAACCTGTTGCCCATTGTCTCGGATCGAAGCGAGAAATCCCTCATCGAGATCGTCCGGCTCAAAGCCTGACATGCGGTCGCGCGCGAAGCTCGGGTCGATGTCGGCGGGGCTAAGCTCGACGACCTTTGCGCCTTCCTGAAATGCGCGCTCCATCTCGTCGGCGCGAGCGGACTTTTGTTTAGCCTCTCTCAGCACACGCCCCAACGATCCGACAGGTGCCGCGGCGGCGCTCAGCTGATCGGCGACATCCACGAGCGGACGATCGGGACTCTTTGCGGTGCGCTCCGGATTGTTTGCCGCGGCAAATTTTTCCAGCGCTCCAAAGATATTCTTCCGGCTCATTTACGGCCCCACGCTTTGCAGATCAGCGCCTCGATCTCGCTGTTTGCGGCATTGACCGATTCCACAGAGCGATCGTAGGTCGCCCGCGTGAATTGGCTCCGTTCGGCCTCGTAGATCGTCTGATTGGTCAGGCCCGCATCGGCGATCGCCGTGCTTTTCAGGATAGGGTGATTGAGGACGTGCTCGCCAAAGAGCGCCCGCAAGAAGCCGACCATCTGATTTTGCGGGCCGTCGCTCGGCTCAAATCGAGTGACCAGGTAGCGCATCCAGTCGTAACCCGCGTCGCCGCCGGGGGAAGATTCCGCCACCACCTCAAGGAGGTCCCCAACCATATTCAGAAATTGACTCATGCTGGCCACGTCCAGCATCTGAGGATGGATCGTCACAAGTACGGAAGTTGCGGCAGTCAGTGCTGACAAGGTCAAATAGCCAAGCTGAGGCGGGCAATCGACGACGACGACATCGTATGCCGCCTGTATTGTTCCCAGCACCTCTGCAATCCGGTCAAAAAACAGCGTCTCTCCTGCGCGCGCGGTCAGCGCACGTGGCGTCTCGTGCTCAAATTCCATGAGCTCGAGATTGGCGGGCACGAGATGCAGGTCGGGTACGTAGGTCGAACGGATGATCCCGGCGAGCGGAACACGGTCGGCGTCGTAACGGATCGCTCCGTAAAGGGTTTCGTTCGACGCAACGTCGATCTCCGGTTGGAGGCCGAACAGGCTCGAAAGACTGGCCTGCGGATCCAAGTCGAGCGCAAGGACCCGGTAGCCGTGCAGGGCCAGATATTGAGCGAGATGGGCCGCCGTCGTCGTCTTTCCCGATCCGCCCTTGAAATTCATGATGGCGACGACCTGCAGATGCTCATTGTCACGTCGGTGCGGCAAATATTGCCTGTCGGCGCGTGGGTTCTGCGCGAGAGCGTGACGGATGTTTCTCAGATCCTCAACCGAGTATGTGCGGCGGCCGTTGACGGCGACGCCAGCATCGCCCTTGATGGCTACCTGACGGAGATAGCCTTCATTGACGCCCAGAAGCCGCGCGACCTCGGAAGGCTGAAGCCGGCGGAACTCCTTCGCGGCCGAGGGCGGGAAGCTCGCTACGCGATGATTCGCAAGCTGCCCAGATAGGTCTCGCGCATGCCGTTGGATCAACCCTCGAAGGGTTTCGTTTTGAAAAATTGGCGCGGCGGCGTTCATCGTCGTATATCTGCGGAGTTGATCGGAAAAGCGGGAAAACAACGCTACTCGACAAGTTTCATATGATTCGGCCTGCCCTGACAAGGCGCCATCTTGCGATCTCTTTAGAAACGCCTGCGCCTCAAGGGTTTTCCTGATGGTCGTCGCTGAAAAGACCCCTTGTCGAGAATGTTTGCCGCGGCAAACTTTTCCAAAAGCTGCAAACCGCATCGCTTGATGAGCGGAGAGAGTGCTTTACCGTGTCCGACGACACCGGCGGACTCCGCCGTCCGCAGCATTCAGTCGGCACCCAGAGACGACATCAAGGGGGCATGCCACGAAATTCTGGCTTAACCGGATTTTGGGGTGGGTCTCAACGCGAGAGAGACCGCGCTAATTTTTGGCTCCGTTGCCGAGAAGCTGAAGCGCCGCGCGAAAGACCATTCCAAGGGTGCTCACCTATGCGCCCAATTCGAGAAGCGGCTGCGGCAATTCTGGCGTCCGCATCGCGCCTCAATCCAGGTCGGCACAATCGACGGGTTCAACGCCAGAATGAATTGCTAGCGCTCTGCTTTGGGCTCATCGTCCATTCCCGGAGGCTCTGGTGAGTTCGCCACGAGTTTGCGAAAAGTCTCCAAAGCCGCATCGTCGAGCCCGGTTTGCCCGGGTGCGTATCTGCCTGGATCTCGACACCTATGCCTTGACCAACCCATAGCGCGAACTGCACGGGAGGGGCGTCCTCATGCGATTCTGGGTGGGCTACTCCTGGAACAGATGTTGGTGATCTACGGTGGCGGCAACCGACTTCGGATTCAAGCTTCAAGGAACCTTGATCTGAGAATCATCCCGTTCGACGCGTCGCAAGAGGAAAGCGAAACGGTCACGCAATAGCTTGCGGCGATCCGTATGCCTTGGCCTGGCCCTGGCCGAGAATTCATTCCGGTAACGGCTCAGTATCTGCTAGACGGGCATGGACGAGGTCTTTCCGCAGCGGATCGCCGCCCCCCGCATTCCCCGCGGTGGATACGATATCGGACCTGCTCTCGTCGACGCTTGCGTCCATGCGCCAGGCAACGCTCTGGGCGTTCGAGACCGTGTCGAAAAATTACAATGTGAACTCAAAAACGAGCCATACCCGAAGCGATGAGTTCGCAAACTCGCGACCTGCGGGGCAGGGGAGGGGAGGGGAGGGGAGGGGAACCTTGATACGCCAGTTACTAAATCCCGCAGGACATGGCCATATCCATGGCGTCATGCAAGAGAAGTCACAACAGGCGACAGCCTCCAAAGGCGCGCCGAAAAAGCAGTGGATTCTTTGCCTTCGGCTGAGCTTCTTCTTGTTTTTCTCCCTCATTTGAGGAAGAATTTTCGGAAGAGACGAATCGGATCAAAGAGGTCGCAATGCTCCTGTCGAAGATTCACAGCGAACCGGACGAAATCCAAGCCGCCCTGGCGGCGCTTGGCCTCACCTCTGACCCCATCTGGAACGCGATCAAGGGTGGGCTCTTGGCCCGCGATAGTTGCACAGAAAACGATCCGCCGTTTTTCCCCGGCATTTTCCAATGGGGTCGAACCGTGCGCATCCTCAGGGAGGAAACCGCGCCGTTAGGCTGGTCTCGCTCGGACGAAGGGAATTTCTGCACGGCGGTCGAGCCGGAGGGCAAGTTTGCCATTGCGGTCGCCTCTGGCTGTGAGAATACCGGATGCAAGCCGCCGGCGTCGCCGACGACGCGCCGCCGGAAAGGACCGAGCACGGCCGACGCCGTTAATACCAACGCCCAGTTATCCCTCTTCCCGGAGCCGGCGCCTGCGATCTCCGCGAGTAAATCGGATCGCGCGACGTGGATTTTGTTGTTCTATCGCGACAGGGAAGAGGTCCGGGCGGAATTGTCGTTGCCGGACTCGATCGGCGACGACGGCCACATTGATGGATGGCGAGAACGTATCATCCTTGGTGCTTTGCCGCTCGACGGAAATATTATCCCTGTCGCGCCCGACTTCGGGCCTGATCCTATTATTGACGTGCGTCGGCGAGCATGAACAGCGAGCATTCTTTCACACCTTCCCGGTTGACCCTCGCGCGCAAAAGGCGAGGGCTGACAATGACACGTTTGGGGGCCATCGCAGGCGTAACCTCGAAGGCCATCAGCGACTATGAAAAAGGAGAATATCCCCCTTCAGCGGAAACTCTCGAACGCCTCGCCTTATCGACACGATTCCCACCGGGATTCTTCTTCGGTCCCGATCTACATGAACCCACGCCAAAGACGGCGAGTTTTCGTTCGATGTCCCGCATGACGGCCGGCCAGCGCGACGCAGCGCTTGGTGCGGGCGCGCTCGCCTTCATGCTGAACGATTGGGTAGAGACCCGCTTTGATCTTCCCGCGCCCGACCTGCTCGATCTCCGCGACGAAGACCCTGAAACTGCTGCGGCGACGCTAAGGCAGCATTGGCGGCTGGGCGAACGACCGATCAAAAACATGGTCCACTTGCTTGAGTCGAAGGGTGTTCGCGTTTACTCCCTCGCAGAAAACTCCGTCGAGGTCGACGCTTTTTCGCTCTGGCATAGCAACACGCCGTTCCTGTTTCTGAATACGCTAAAATCAGCGGAACATGGTCGATTCGACGCTGCGCATGAGCTCGGTCATCTCGTGTTGCATCGCCATTGCGGACCGCATCAGCCGAACGCCGAAAAAGAGGCCAATGCCTTTGCGGCGGCGTTTTTGATGCCACGCGCGAGTGTCCTAGCGAATGCGCCGCGCATGGCGACGCTGAAGCAGCTCATTCAGCTGAAAAAACTCTGGATCGTCTCTGTCGCAGCCCTGGCGCATCGTCTTCATAGCCTCAAGCTGCTTAGCGACTGGCATTACCGGACGCTTTGCATTGAAATGGGCCAATTAGGCTTTCGAAAAAACGAGCCTGAAGGAGCACAACGGGAACGCTCCCAGGTGCTGGCAATCGTCTTCGGTGGACTGCGGGAGGAAGGCGTCAGCAAG
Source organism: Methylocystis iwaonis (assembly GCF_027925385.1). Lineage (NCBI taxonomy): Bacteria > Pseudomonadati > Pseudomonadota > Alphaproteobacteria > Hyphomicrobiales > Methylocystaceae > Methylocystis > Methylocystis iwaonis. The sequence continues at coordinate 62,746 of NZ_AP027146.1, read as the reverse complement.
GCTGCTGTGGCCGATCAGCTCCAAATTGATAGTGAGGAACTTGATAAGCTGGTTTTCGGATTGATGCTAACCAGCCTTACGGGCGGCCGGCAATCCTCCGGCCGCACTGTTTCGGCTCCACCTGACTTACGCATAGTAAAATAGCCACGGCGGGGAACATGTCTGATAGAAGCATTTTTCAGCCCGCGCACACGGAGGCCCTGTTCAACGATCTGCGCCGCGCGAACACGGAACAGGCTAAAAAAGAGCGCTTTCTACAATATCTCAGCGTCGCGTTCGCCAAGGACCAGGGGGCGCAAAGCCTGATCTCCGCGATCGCGCTCGGCGCAGAACGGATAGTCGCCAACATCACGCGAAAAGGCCGGATCGCAAAGGGCAGGGCGGATAGTCAAACCGAGACGATCATTATCGAATGGGAAAAGGACCTCGGTAGGACCGCCGAGCATGCACGCGAGCAGCTCGAAGAGTATCTCGAAGGCAATTGGAAATCGGGACAGGAATATCGTTTCACACTCCTGACGACGGATGGAATCCGTTGGCGGCGCTATGCGCCGGACTGGTCGGAGGTCGAGTTTGGGAAGCTGAGTTTCGGACGAGATTTTAAACTTCGCGAGATTCGGCGTTTTGACCTCGCCGAAGAGAATTTTTCGGAATTCCCGTTTTTTCTCGATGAGGTTTTGTTTTCGTCGCAACCGCGCGCCGCGACGCTTGAAAACATCCAAAACGACTTCGGCGACACGTCAGGCGTGTTCATCAATTCGATCGCCTGCCTACAAGCCTGCGCCGACGACGTGAACAAAAAATCGGAATTGCAGGTCGCTTACGACCAATGGAAGCGATTTCTGTCTATCGCCTATGGCAAGTTCGATGACTCGCCAGCAATGTTTCTCGTCCATACTTACTTGTCGGTGTTCGCAAAATTCATCGCTTACGCCGTGATTACGAGAAAGCCGATCGCCGATGACGGCACCATAACGGGGATCCTCGACGGGTCGGTTTTCGAGAATCTCAACATCGAGCGCTTTGTTGAGGACGATTTCTTCCACTGGGTCACGGCTGGCACCTACTTCAAGCGCCTCCGGCCGATGTTTCGAGAGCTAAACTTACAACTCAACCAGTATGACTTTTCGGATGTGCGCGAAGACATTCTCAAGGGCCTTTATCAAGAGCTGATCGATCTCGAAACGCGGCACGCTCTTGGTGAGTATTACACCCCCGACTGGCTCTGCGAGCATGTCGTCGAGTGCCTTGAAGTCGAAGAGGGGTCGGCTTTTCTGGACCCGGCCTGCGGCAGCGGGTCCTTCCTGCGCGCAATTATCGCGCGTATGCGGCGCGAGTTTCCACGGCTGGGGGCGGAAGCCTTGGCCGAACAGGTCGTCGGAATAGACATTCATCCGCTGTCGGTCCTGATCGCGAAAACGACTGTATTGCTGAGCCTCGGCAATGGCGTCGTCGAGGCGAAGCGGCCGGTAGTCTTGCATATTTATCTCGCGAACTCGCTGCTCGTGCCGAGAGGCACGGCGGACCTTTTCAAAACCAATTTTCAGATTTCGGTCGACAATAAAAATTACGTGCTGGATGTGAAGGGTGTCGAAGGCGCGGACGTCTTTGACCAACTTATCACGTTCTGCGATGAGATGGTCGGGCGATACCAGGAGCAGCTTGATCGCGATCGTTTTGGGCGGCTGCTTCGCTCGGTGCTGAAGGTAGCGCACGCGAGCGAATTGCCCGGCCAGCTGTTCGATGTTTATCGCGGGATGAAGGTCGCGCACATGCAGGGCCGCGACAGCATTTGGAAGTTCATTCTCCAAAATTCGTATAAGCCGGTATTCCTCATGAACCGGTTCGATTTTGTGGTGGGCAACCCGCCATGGCTGACCTATTCCGCGATCTCAAACGGGGAATATCAAGGATTGCTGCGACAGGTCTCTGACGGCTACGCGGTCACACCCCAAAGCCGCGCGAACATGCCTCACCTCGAAATTGCTGCCATCTTCATGGCGCACGCTGTTAATTATTTCCTCAAACCGAGCGGGAAGCTCGCCTTCGTTTTACCGCGTAGTTTTATGTCCGCCGATCAGCACGATAATACGAGAGCGGGGGTAGTCAGCGGCCTGAAGCTGACGGAAGCGTGGGACCTTGAGGGCGTTGCTCCGCTTTTTCGAGTTCCCAGTTGCGTCCTTTTTTGCACCCGGTCCCTCGGAAACAGTGATGCCCGACTGATCCCGTCGACAGGACTTCCTGGTGCAGCCTTTTCCGGTCGCCTGCCGCGTCCGCAGCTTCATTGGAGTGAAGCCCAAAAATACATAACAAGCGAGACACGGCGCTGGTATTATTCACGTCTCCAAGGCGGTCGCGGTGCGACACGCTCGGCATTGACGGCAATCTCAATGGAAGCCTCAACCGGGACAAATGCCTACGCCTCCCGGTTCTCGCAGGGTGCGACGATCGTCCCCCGGAATTTTTTCTTCGTTCAGATCGACCAGAAGCTTAAAGAAGACGCGAATGTGCGGGACCGCGTGGTCTCGATCCGCACATCCGACGCGAGTGATCGAGAGGCTAAGCCGCCGTGGAAAGGGCAGCGGCTTTCCGGCAGGACAGAAGGGAAATTGCTGTTTCGTACGTCAATCTCACGTAACATTATCCCGTTCGCCCTCGTCGACCCACCTCTGGTCGTCCTGCCAGTGACCTTGAAAGAGGATGGTAAAGGTAGGGAGCGGTTCACAATGCTCGATGCCGACGGCCTTTTGGAAAACGGCTTTCGGTATGGGAGTGCCTGGTTTTCTGAGGCGGAAAAGCATTGGGATAGAAGCAAGACCGACAAAAATAGGGAGATGAAAGTTAGCCTCTCGGATTATCTAGACTGGCAGAGTAAGCTAAGCGATCAGAATCCGAAAGCGCGGTTTCTTGTTCTGTACACATCGTCCGCAACGGATGCGTCGGCTGCCGTCGTCGATCGGGGGTCATTCGACCACCCGTTTATTGTCGATCACATGAACTACTGGTGTGAATGCTCGTCGGAAGCCGAGGCGCACTACGTGTGCAGCTACATCAACTCTGACTATGCCAATGAGAAAATCAAGGATTTCCAAGCTCGTGGTCTGTTTGGTCCGCGCCACATTCATAAGCTCATTCTAAAACTGCCCTTCCCGAAGTTCGACAAGGACGATGCCGACCACGTGGCATTGTCAGCGCTCGGCAGGAAATGCATGGGACTGACAGCGAATTTTGTCAAGACAACAAATGTTAAGAACCTCCAGGCGCGCGCGCTCGGAGCGGTGCGGGCGCGGCTAAAGGAACAACTCGCGGCGGAGCTAGACGCAATTGATCCGCTAGTGGAAAAACTCTCGGCCGGTCATAACGCGACCAAAACAAATGTCCGCAAAAAACCACGCCGCGGCAATGGAATGGGCAAGCTATTCGACGGATAAAGCACCGCACATGTTGATGCCGAACGTGTGGTGAGGCCTCAGAAGAGCCCACAGACTCGTCCACCCTTTTTGCCAACCCAATATCGTCGCCCAACAGCTTCGGAGGCTCCTGCCCATGCTGCGGCCCGCTCGCTTCCCAGGGGGGTCCACGTCAAATCGAACCAAGTCGCCCGTCGACGAAAGAGCATGACATTGCCAGCGTAGTTGAACCCGGTCGGCAGATTGACACGTTCCATACGATTGTCGCCGTGCCAGCTCAAGGGCCGATCCGAATGAAGCGCCGATCGAACCGCAAGACCGATCGTTCCAATCGGCTCTTGCGGCAGATCATAATTGGCAAAGCTAAAGCCGAAATACCGATTTGCGCCGCGCGGCAATTCCAGCTGATTCTGCGAGCCTCCGCTTAGATACCCGGCGTCGACCCAGAAATACTCGTAGCCTGCTGGATCACATGTGGCACTGTTGATGGCTTCCCACAGGGAATCGGACGGGCTGTTAGATGGTGGAGGAATAGGCGGCGGCGGAGGAGGAGGATGTTTTCTTCGGGCTGCATCATAGGCGGCAATCAACGCCGCGTCGGCCGCAATAGCGCCCACACGCATTTGTTTCCACCTACCGTCCAGGACCTTGAGGTTTGATATCCCGACATGTACCGATGCGGCTTCCCAATTGAAGACCAGCGCGCGCTCGGAGAGATTGGCGGAACCGACCAACAGGTTCGCCTTTTTGCCGGTGCGAAATTCATACATCTTGATATGAAACGCTATTTTTGGAGTGAAGTCCGTGCTCGTGATTAGGTCGGCATTGTGAACATGCAACGATGACAGCGGTAACGCTCCCCACGCCGTCATAGCCTCTGGTTCTGTTATCCCATAATCAACGCAGGTAATCAGCCTCTTGCGCATCTTTCTCCACTTCGAAACCCCAAGCCTTTCTGTCAGGCGTTCGATAAGGAGCTGGACCCCCGACGCGGTTACGTAGGCGACCGACAGCCGCATTTCGGCAGTCTCATTGTCGATAATGTCCTCAAGCGCGCCAATAATGCGCTCCGGTTGCGTTGGAGATTGGACAACAAGCCTCATGGAAGCGCCGCTTTGATTTTTGGATTGGGCGACCCAGTCATCTCTGAGGCGGGCACGACTTCATTCGCCCTGATCCAGCGATAGACCTCTGAGGGGGTCGCGCTCCGGTTCTTCAATGCGTTCTCGGGCCACTTTAAATAGATATTGCGGGTATCTGATGCCATCGCTCAGCTCCATGTTTGAGAGGCTTCCTCCTTTATAGCGGCCAGTCATGCAACGCCCTTGAACCGCCTGTAGCATCCGCTTCAGAGTTTAGCACGTCGATTAGTTCGGCCGGGAAGCATGCCTCAGCCTGATGCAAGGCCTCCGACCCCGGCGGTAGGGAGCTGATCGTGATGAACGGCCCCTTCCTGCTCGGGACGCCGCTGCTGCTCGACTCGTTCTACGGGGTCGCTTTCGTTCCGCCGTTGGTGATGCTGTTGGCTACACGCGCCATAATTGAAAGGCTGCCGCTAGCGAATCGGTTCCCGAAATATGCGGCCCATGCAGAACGGAAAAAATATCGGTTCGCGCCGCGGGTTTGGTAGAGTTACCAAGTCGAAGCCTTACGCCAGCCGGCGGCGACGGCCTGCTCCTCGGTACAGAACCAGCGCTTGTCCCGCCCCTTGTCCATCCGCACGCGAGCGTATGCGCGGTCCCCGGGCACATGATAGATACGCTCGCCGCTGCGGCTGACATTGCCCTTGATTAGGCAGTTCTCAGGCATCGCCGTTTCCGTCTTGGGCGCGGGGGAGGGCGCGGGATTCGCGAACTGATTGCCGGGGGTCGGCAGCGGATTGGCGCCCGCCCATATCTGCTCGAAGCGAGCCTCGAAGGCGTTGGCCGCGGATGGCTCGCGCACGACAACGATGTCATTGTCCTGCTGTTTCAGGCCCGAGGCTGAGAAGTTTGCCGACCCCGAGCGCAGGATCCGGCCGTCGATCGCATAGGACTTGAGATGCATATAGGGCCCTGGCGCCTTCATGCGGATGGCGCCCGCGATTTCGCGAAGTCGGTCGAAGGCATGCTGCTGGCCCGGATCGAGGACGATGCGGACGGCGACGCCACGCCTACTGGCGTCAATTAGGGCGTCGATGACCGGCCAATCGGTCAGGGAATAAGCCGCCATGTCAATCTTTGTATGCGCCGAGCGCAGCAGACCGACATCCAGGTGTTCAAGGTTCTCGGCAGGCGCGTAGTGGATTTCCACCTCCCCGGCGCTGGCTGGCGGCGCGAACACGGGGAGGAGACCAAGCGCGGCGAACGCCAGGACCACGCAGCCGCCAGTTCGTTTCCAAGTCCTCAACCCCATTTTCGGCCTTCTCCACGCCGCCGTGCTCATATAAGAACGAATACAGAACAACAGAGGCCCTGTCCATGCCCCGAAAACCGAACCGCCGCTCGGATCGCCTCGTCGATCACGAGCGTCTCTTAGCGGCGATCGGCGCCTGCCGGGAGAAAATCACGCGCGAACAGTCGCGCATGGAGGTTTGCGGCCCGCTGTATCACTCTTCGTCGACCGTCGTCGCAGCCATCGACGGCCTTGCGCTAATGCTCACCGGAAGGCGTGACTACTTCCATTTGACAGGCCATGGGGTGCATGAGGACGTGCGGAAGACCGCCACCGGGAGGGACGCAATGCTCGCAGCCGGTAATCTGTTTGCCAACATCCCCGAGCGTCTGACCGAGGAGGAATTTACCGCCTTGGCCGAGCTGCCGGGCGCGCGGATCGAACGCATCGTCTCGACTGGCCAAGCAAGCCCGGCTGGCTATTGGTACGACCAAGAGCAGACCGAATGGGTCATCCTGCTGAGCGGCTCAGCAGGATTGCTGTTCGAGGGGGAGGACGCTCCACGCATTTTGCGTCCGGGGGACTATGTCGAAATACCCGCGCGTCTTCGGCATCGGATCGAATGGACCGATGCAACCGAGCCGACGGTTTGGCTAGCGGTCCATGTTAACGCCCAACTGGTCACCTCCTCAACTGCGCTAATCGAAGAAAGCTAGTGTCCTGACTCTCAATTGGCGACCAATAACTCATCCGCTTCTGCTTTCTCGAGAGCCTTGCGGGCGCGGCTGATTTTTTCGAGGATGGCCTCGCCTTTCGCGGTCCATTTATAGGGCTGGGGATTGGCGTTGCGTTCCGCCAGATAGGCGTTGATGTCGTCAACCAGCTCCTTTACCGAGGCAAAGCTACCCGATCGGATGACATCCTCGGTCAGATCGGCGAAGAACCGTTCGACCAAATTGAGCCACGATGATGATGTCGGGGTGAAGTGCATATTGAAGCGCGGACGCTTTGCGAGCCACGCCTTCACCTTAGGATGCTTGTGGGTCGCGTAGTTGTCAGCGATCAGGTGCAATTCAAAGCTCTTGGGCGTCTCCCGGTCTATCTGCTTGAGAAAGCGCAACCACTCGACATGTGTGTGGCGTTGCTCTGTGCGCGTAATCAGCTTGCCCTGCAGATAATCGAGCGCCGCGAACAGCGTCGTTGTGCCGTGGCGTTTGTAGTCATGCGTGATCGTGCGCGGATGGCCGGGACCGAGCGGCAAACTGGGTTGTGAGCGCTCCAGCGCTTGGCATTGGCTTTTCTCGTCGCAACACAGCACCAGCGCATTCGTCGGCGGGTCGAGATAAAGGCCGATCACGTCCCAGAATTTCCTCTCGAAGTCAGTATCGGTCGACAGCTTGAACGTCCTGGTGACGTGGGGCTTCAAGTCGTTCTTCGACCAGATGCGCTGCACCGTGCTATGGGAGACGCCGGCATGGCGACCCATGCTGCGCACACTCCAGCGTTTGCGTCCCTTCGGCGGCTGCGTGACTTCGGTCACGACGCGAGCGACTTTCCTCGCCGGGATCGAAGGTTTGCGACCCCGTCCTGCGGCTTCTTCAAGGCCAGCGAGCCCGTGCATCTCGAAACGTTTCGACCATGTCGAGACACGCTTTGCCGTCGTCTTCAATCGCACCGCTGTTTCAGCGACGCCGACGCCGTCCAGTCGAAGAAGAATAATCTCGGCGCGCTCGCGTTCGCGCACTAGGCTCGTCCTTGCACGCGCCCGCCGCCGCAGTTCCGCTACGACCTCTGCTTCAGCCTGTATCTGCTTGATTGGCCGTGCCATCCCAATAAGACTTCCTGCAAATCACTCGCAGGGGAAATAATAGTCGATATTTGAGAGACGGGACACTAGAAGCGCGCTTCAGCGATCAAGCGACGCTAATTCAGCGTCTCCCCGCGAAAACCGATCTCCATCGGAAACGGCGGCAACTGCCCGTAGGTTGCGGCGGCTGTGAGCGCTCCCGCAGCGATTTCCCCCATTCGATCGAGCAGATCATTCGACAGAGCGACCGAGCTCGATCGAGCTGTCGCCAAGTCGACAATCTCCGTCAACGCTTCCGTGAGGATTGAGAGTTGAGCAATGGCGTCGTTCGTCATGGGCAACCTCTCAGAACTCGTACTCATGCAAGAATGTCGCAAAACCCGCATCCTCACAACTATCCTGGCCACCGAGGAATGAAAGCAAGGCGTGACGCGTAGTGCCAAGAACGCTCGTCTCTTTGAAGAGGGGGCCCCAGAGACGCTCTAGATTATATTTTAGCATTGAAACGCCGCCCGCTTGGCAGACAGGGGGCACTGCGCGCCGGCGCGAAAACGGATCCATCTCGATCGAACCGCGACAGGGATTCCTGGTGCGCTCTAAGGCACTGTCTATAATGACAGTTTCAACCATTGGTGCCTCAGGGCCCGTAGGCATAGCCAGGATTCCATAGCCGGGATCCCGCCGGAAGCTCCCGCCGTCGGTGAAAAATTCCGTCTCGGGGCGCTTGCGCCGTCGGCTCGAGTTCGTTTAGTATATATTTTAATAGAACACAGAGGCAAGATGCGCGGCGCCGCTCTCGGAATTCTCTTTGCTTTAGGCGCTGCGTCGCAAGCTCTCTCGGGCGAAGCAGCGCTGATCGCGCGCGGGCGCGCCCTGGAAGCGATGGTCTCGCCGTCTGGCAAGGTGGTTCCAGCGCCCGTCGCGGGCTCAGAGGTCGAGCGCACGACCGAAGGCGGCGCGAAAAAGACCGAGAGTTGCCCGGGACCCGGGCCGATGCCAGCGAGCGCAGCGCGCGACCTCGTCGAGAAAATCGCCCGCGACGAAAATTTCTTCCCTGACTTTGTGTTGGCCGTGGCGCGCGCTGAGTCCCGCTTTCAGAGCAACGCGGTTTCGCCGCGCGGAGCGATCGGTCTCATGCAGCTCGAGCCCGAGACCGCCAAACATTACGGCGTCAATATCTGCGACCCCGCCGACAACGTCAGAGGCGGGGTCCGGTTCCTGCGCGACTTGCACAGCCGCTATCGGAATCCGATCTACATCCTCGCTGCCTACAACGCTGGCGAGAAGGCGCTCCTCGCGCATCACGGCGTCCCGCCGTTTCCGGAAACTGTGAGCTTCGTCGCCGCGGTCGTGAACGACTTCTACGACTGGCCCAAGATCAACGCAAAGACAGGCGATGAGCACGGCCCTCTCCCCGCGGCGCAGCCGCAGGAAAGCGCCAAGGACCACAATTGGCGGTCTGGCTTCGTTTGGAACTTCGAACAGAATGGTGAACAGGAATGAGGCATTTTAGCAAAACTGGCCGCGGCAAAATTTCAACTCTGGCCGCGCTGGCGCTGCTCCACGCAAGCTCTCCGGCCTTTGCGACGGGCGGCACGCTCTCTCCTGTGCAGTCGACGCTGCAAACGCTCGTACAAACCCTCACGGGGCCGATCTCGACGTCTCTCGCCATTCTCGCGGTCATCGCCGCAGGTTTCCTTGCTTGGGCGGGCCGAATGACCTGGGGCATCGCCGGCTCAATCATCTTCGGCATCGTGCTGGTCTTCGGCTCGACGCAGATCGTTCAGTTCTTCCAGTCCTCGGTCGGCGGCTGACGATGAGCAACGCCGATCTTGAAAAGCCGATGATCGTCCCGCTCGTCAAGGCGCTGACCCGGGCCCCGACCATCGTCGGCGTCCCCTACATGTATTTCATGTTCGAGATGGTCGTGACCTCGGTGATCTTTCTCGCCACCCACAACCTGTTCAATCTGCTCTGGATTATTCCTTTTCATCTCTTCGGCTACGTCATGACCTTGAGAGACGACCGGATCTTCGAGGTGCTGTTCGTGAGATCCTCCCAGTGCCCGCCGCGTTCCAGAGAATTTTGGGGTTGCGACTCCTATAAGATTTGAGGGGCTCGATGCTGAGGACGCTGCAGGACCAGATGAGCTTTGGCGCGGTGTCGCGGCGGGAACGCCCAGTCTCGTCGCATCTGCCGTATCTGCGCCACGTCGACGACTTCATCGTCAAATCCAAGTCCGGCCTGTTGATGAACTTCATCAAGCTGGAAGGCTTCTCGTTCCAGACGGCGGACTGGTCCAGCATCAACGTCCGCATGCTCGGCCGCAACGACCTCGTGCGCACGCTGGGCAACAGCCGCTTCGCGCTTTATTCGCATATCATCCGGCGTGACATCGAACCGACAATCCCGTCGAGTTTCGATAACGCCTTCTGCCGGGAGCTCGACGAGCGCTATCACACGGCGCTTTCGAAGCGGCGGATGTTCGTCAACGACCTCTACCTCACGATCATCCGCAGGCCCCTGCAAGGCCACGCCGGAACCTTTGAAGCGCTGATGCAGACGGTCCTGGGCAAGAAGACCGGCGACGGCGACTCCTTCGACCGGCAAGAGGCGCAAGCCGAGCTGCGGGACGTTACGACGGCGGTCCTCTCCGCCATGTCTGCCTATCGTCCGCGCCTTCTCAAGGTCGTCGAGCGGGCAGGGGTCTGGTTCTCGGAACCGCTCGAATTCCTGGTCCAGCTCGGCAATGGCGCCATCCCGAGGCCGATGCATCTTCCCAGAATGTCGCTCGACCAGGCGCTGGCGACGAAGCGCGTGTTCTTCGGCAAGAACGCGCTCGAAATCCGCGGCGGATCGGCGAGCGAGACCCGCTTTGGCGCGGCGCTGTCGGTGAGGGAATATCCAGCGCAGACCGGGCCGGGCTTTCTCGACAATCTCTTGACCATCCCGCACGAATTCATCGTCGCGCAATCCTTCGCGATCATCGACCGCCCCGTCGCCCAATCCCATATCGACCGCGTCGCGCGCCAGGTCGACATGTCCGACGAGGCGGGGTCGATCGTCGCCGAGCATTTGAACGACGCGCGGGACGAACTGCTCGCCTCCGAGGCCCTCTACGGCGAGCACCATATGACGGTGCTGGCGTTGGGTAAGAGCATGCAGGAGGTCGACGCCGCGGTCACGGCGGCGGGCGCGGCGCTCACCGACCGCTCCGTGATCTGGGTGCGCGAAGACCTCAATATGGAACCGGCCTTCTGGGCGCAGTGGCCCGGAAACTTTCCCTATATCGCCCGCAACTCGATCATCAGCTCGAAGAACCTCGCGGGCTTCGTCTCGCTGCATAATTTCCCGAGCGGCTCGCCCGCCGGGAACCACTGGGGCTCGGCGATCTCGGTGTTCCAGACGGCTTCGCAAACGGCCTATTTCTACAATTTCCATGTGTCTGATCTCGGGAATTTTACGGTCGTCGGCCCCTCGGGCTCGGGGAAGACCGTGTGGCTCTCCTTCATCGCGGCGCAGGCGCAACGCTTGGCCCCTCGGCCCCGGCTCGTCTTCGTCGACAAAGACCGGGGCGCCGAAATTTTCATTCGTGCGCTCGGCGGCCAATATGAGGCGCTCGAGCCTGGAACCGCCACGGGCTTCAACCCCCTGATGCTTCCCGACGGCGGCGAGACGCGGGAGTTTCTCTACCGTCTCTTCTCCTTCCTGCTTCGGCCCAAGGGCGGATTGGACACGGATCTCTCGGCCACCGAAGAGCAAGTCATCCGCAATGCAATCAAGACCGTCGTCTCCGGCCCGCGAGAGGGGCGGAACCTCCCCGCTTTCCAGTCGCTGCTGCGCGGCCGAATTCAGGCAAGCGAGGGCGACCTCGCCTCGCGGCTTGAGCCGTGGATCCGCAAGGACCAGAACGGCTGGCTCTTCAATAACCCCGAGGACCGTTTCTCGCTTCACGCGATCTTCGGCTTCGACATGACGCGGGTCCTCGACAATCCGACGATCCGCACGGCGGCGCTGCTCTATATCTTCCACCGGATCGAGGAACTGATCGATGGGACGCCCATCATGATCTTCCTCGACGAGGGCTGGCGGTTGCTCGATGACGAGGTTTTCTCTTACTTTATCAAGGACAAGCTCAAGACCCTCCGCAAGCAGAACGGCATCATCGGCTTTGGCACCCAAAGCGCCGCCGACATCGTGCGCTCCAAGGCCGCGAACACCTTGATCGAGCAAACCGCGACCAATGTGTTCTTCGCCAACGCCAAGGCGGATGACGAAAGCTACCGCAGGGCCTTCCAGCTTTCCGACCGGGAAATGCGCTGGATCAGGGAGACGGTTCCCGAGGCGCGATCCTTTCTGATCAAGCATGGGCAGGATTCGGTCATCGCCAAATTGGACCTCGGCGGCATGCCGGAGGTCATCAAGGTGCTCTCCGGGCGCACCGAGACGGTCGCTGAGCTCTATTCCTTAATGGAGCAGGTCGGGAGCGCGCCGGAAGCCTGGCTGCCCACTTTCATGGGGAGGACGGCCTGATGCGCGTTCTTCTTACGTCGGCTTTTCTTCTCGCCTCAGCGGTCGCCGCCCGCGCCGATATTCCGGTCGAGGACGCCGAGCAGCTCACGCAAAAGATTCAGACCTCGGCGCTGACGACCACCCTGGTCCCGGTGCAACAAAAGCAGCGCGACGGGCAGAAGGGCATCGATTGCGCAACCCACACCGGCCAAAGGGGCGCGGTGCAGAACAACACGGCGACGCCGAATGCATCCGCGGGCGCCGCCGCGGTCCAGAGCTACGATTCGGAAATGCAGGCGGCGCCAGCCGCTAATGCGCCTGGCCCGGCGTTGGCGACAAAAAATTTCGGTTCAGCCGCAGGGGACGTCGTCGCCGGCAATATGGCGACGCAGGCGACAATCGTCAGCAACGGGCCGACCTATCAAAACGCCTCCGGCCTCATCGGCGGGTCGTCGACCATCATGGCCGGCTATGACCAAAATTCCTCCGGCGGGACGCAGAACGGCCTCGGCTGGAACCAGGTGCTCGCAACCGCCAATCTGCTCATCAGCGCCTATAACGCGATCAACATGATGCGCGTGTCGCAGGTGAGCCAAGCCGCGCGCGGCATGAATTTCACTTCCTTTGCCTCAGGAAGCGGGCTTCTCCCCGGCAACGCGACCTGCGGCGCCGGCTACCGCGGCGACGGCACGGCGAATAGTCCCTGCATCCTGGCCTCGAGCCAGTTCTGCCAGTTGCTGCTCGATGGCGGCTGCGTGGAGCGCCGCGTCACCGATTAACTCGGAAACGTCGTCGTTTATCTCAAACGCGCATCGTCGCATTAGAAAAAGGGCTTTGCATGAAACGGGCGATATTGGCTTTCTGCCTTGCGAATCTTTTCCTTGTTCGCGGCGCCCATGCCCAGGTTCCGGTGATCGACGCCGCCAATCTCTCCCAGTCCCAGCAGACGGCGACGAACACCAAGCAGATCCTCTCGACCGACCAGGATATCCTATCCAATGTGCAGAAAACCCTGCAGGCCGTAACCGGCGACCGCTCGTCGCTGGCGCAGGGGCCGCTCGCGCAAATGGCGCTCGGCAGCGGCTTTTCGATGGGGAGCGCGCCGTCGCTCGGCTCGGTGATTTCAGGGGGCCCGCTGTCTTTCGCTGGGCTTGGCGGCGATTCTCAGCAAATCATCTCGTCGCTGATCAATGGGCTCAATCTGGTCAAAACACTATCCGGGCTGCAAGGCGCGCTCCCGAGCGACAAGGCCTATCTCAACTCCTCGAACACAGCCCAACTCATTCTCGGGCTCATTAACTCGACGCAAGGGACGGTCAAGAGCGCCAGCAACGCCTACACGACCGGCGGGCAGCAGATCGGAAACTCCCCCGACGTTAAAGGCTCGATCGATCAGAACTCGCAGATCCAGGCGCAGAACGGCCAGTCGATCGTCCAGCTCAATGGCGCGGTCAATACGGCGGCGGCCGCCGCCAACCAGGCCAATCTCGACCGCATCGCCGGGCTTTCCGCCGCGGCCCGCGCCATGCAGTTTCGACCCTACGGACAATAGAGCGATGGGACGTCTTCTCTTGGCGAGCACCGCGCTGCTCGCGGGCGCGCTCTCGGGCTGCGGCTACAAACCGTTGGAGGCGCCTTGCGCAATGTCCGAAGGCGGCATGCCAGCTGCTGCGGAACAACCCACGCCCGAGCCGGCGGGCCCGCAACAGAACGCCGTGCAAGCCTTGTTCTATGCGGAGCCGGACGCGGCGCGCGCGCCTGCGCCCTTCAGATCCGTCGTTGGCGACTGCGGTTCCTTGCGCCCGATCAACGCGGAGCGGCTCAAGTGACCGTGCTGCAGAACTGCCCGACGCAGAATTACGGGTCCGGAATCATCCCGCAGATCCTTTCTGGCGTCGACCAGACCGGCTGCACCTATGTTCAGGGCGCCTTTCAGGAGCTTGCTCGGGATGTGACGGCGGGCGGGGCAGGGGCTTCGATCGCCTCGCTCCTCCTCATCGCCTATGTGATCTTCTGGGGATTTGGCGTTTGGGCCGGAACCGCTACGGGAACGGCGACCGACGCCGCCTTTCGGCTGTTTAGGGCCTTCGTGATCTATGCGCTCGCGACCTCCTGGAGCGACTTCACGAGTTTTGCCTATACACTCTTCAATGACGGACCAGCTGCGATCGGCAATCGGCTGCTCAGCGTCGGCAACAATAATGCTTACACCTCGCCAAACGCCGTCGTCTCGGCGCTGGAAGCGATCTGGAACCAGGTTGCGCAAGGTTTCCAGCTGCATTTCGCGTTCAGCCTGCAATCCTTCGCCTCGGCCCTCGTCGGCCTTGCCTGCGTGATCATCATCGCGCTGTTTCTGGCGGTCGCCACCTTCACGATCATTCTCTCGAAGGTCTTTCTGTGGCTGATCCTCGGCATCGCGCCCTTGATGATCCTGCTGCTGCTTTTCGACGCCTCCTCGCGCTTTTTCTCCGGTTGGCTCTCCGCGGCGGTCCTGTATGCGATGCTGCAGGTGCTGGTTTACGCCTTTCTCGCCTTCTACCTCACCGTCACGCAGCCGATCTTCGCGGGTCTTGGCGCCGCCATCAACAGCGGCCAGGTCGATTGGGGCGCGCTCGCGCCGTTCTTTCTCGTCGGCCTCACCGGCCTTTTCCTCTTGAGCCAGCTCCCCGGCATGGCCGCGGCGATCGCCGGCGGCATTCCGCTCTATGCGACGACGATCGGCGGGCTCTGGCGCTCGGTCACCGCGAACGGCGCGATGGTCGCCTCAAACGCCTATCGCGCCCGCGTGCCTTTCGGCTACGGCGCACGCTTCGGCGTCGATCGGTCGCTGCAGGATCGCGTCACGCGCGCCCGCTATGAGCGCATCTATGGCCAACGCGCCGCCGATGTGCTCGCCAAGAAAATGGACCAGATTTGATGATGTGGGAATTGCCGTTTCGCCGCCTCCCCCGCAGGGTCCTGCGAGAAGAGTTCGCCCCCATTGCGCCGGGCCCTGGAGCCCCCGCGACAGGGGAGGGCGCGCGCTACTACCAGGAGGGCGGGACCTGGGAAGAGGACCGGACGCTCTGGAAAAATGCGTCGCTCTCGATCGCCTGGATCATCGCCGCCGTGATGACCGTCATCGCGCTTGGCGCGATCGTCTCGCTCGCAAGCCTCGCGCCGCTCAAGACCTTTGAGCCTTATATGATCGTCGTCGACAAATCCTCAGGCTTCGTCGAGGTCAAGCGGCCGATGGCGCAGGGAGCGCTCAGCCAAGACGAAGCCGTCACCATGTTCAACGTCGTGCGCTATGTGAAGGCGCGCGAGACTTACGATCCCAAGGCGCTCAAGGACAATTTTGATCTCGCGCAGCTGCTCTCGACCGGCGACGCCGCCCGCGATCTCACCGAGATTTTCAGCCCGGCCAATCCGAAGAACCCGGTCAAAACCTTCGGCGCCACCACGGAAGTCGCCGTCTCGGTCAAATCGGTGACGTTCCCAAACCAGCGCACGGCGCTGGTGCGCTTTGGCACGGATGAAAAATCCGCCTCCAACACCGTCCATCGCGACTGGGTGGCGCTGGTGCGTTTTCGCTATTCCGGCGCGCCCATGTCGAACCAGATGCGCTTCGACAATCCGCTCGGCTTCCAGACGACCGAATACCGCCGCGACCAGGAAACGGTCCCGACCGCGACGGGAGCCGAGAAATGACCTGGCATCTTGGCTTCCCCCTCCTTCTCGGTCTGCTCGCGACCGGCGCTCCGAGCCTCGCGCAGGCTGAGGAGTCGCCTTGGGCGGGCCGCTACGACGCTCGGGTGCGGGAGGTCAGTTTCCGCCCCGACGAGGTCGTCGCCATCAACGGCTCCTATGGCGTCTCCACAATGATTGTGCTGGGCGAGGACGAGAAGATCGAGACATTGGCGCTCGGCGACTCTGTCGCCTGGAAGGTCGAGCCCAACAAGCGCGGCAACATCATCTTCGTGAAGCCGGTCGAGAAGAACGCCTTTTCCAATTTGAACGTGGTCACGTCGAAGCGCATCTATTCGTTCCTTCTGCGCGCCGATTTCCGGCAGGGAAGGGCGCAAGTGTTCAAGGTGCGCTTCCGCTTCCCTGAGGACGAGGCCGACGCCAGGCTCATCGCGCTCGCCAAGGAGCGCGCAAGCTATCCCAATACGAAGAATTTCAACGTCGCCAACGCCAACAGCGATTACGCCTATAAGGGCTCCTCGCTCTCAAAGCCGACCGCGGTCTTCGACGATGGCGTCAAAACCTGGTTTCGCTTCGCCGCAGATCAGGAGACGCCGGCGATCTTCGTTGTCGATCACGACCGCAAGGAGAGCGTCGTCAATTTCCATAAAGAGGGTCCCTACGTCATCGTCGACAAGGTCAATTTCCAGTGGACGCTGCGCAACGGCGCGGAAGCGACCTGCGTCTTCAATCGGCGGCTGAACAATCTCCATGAGCCTGACGGCCTCGAGCCCTATGCGCCGGAGCGCGTGGGCTCGAACGGCTTTCAATTTTGGTAAGGAGCGAACATGCCGTCGCCCGAACATTATCGTTCGCTCGAGCTCGAAGATGCGGCAAGAAGCTCGGTCCAGCGCTCGTCACACGTCATGGGAAATTTCATCAAGATCGGCGTCCCCAGCGCCGCAGCGCTCTTCGTCGGCTGGATGGTTTACGCCTCCCAGCATAAGGAGACGCGGCCGATGACCGCGCCGGAGAAAGAGGAATTCCACACCACCGCTTTTCCGGCGCCGGCGATCGACCAGCGCCCGAATCTGGATCTCGGCAAGATGACGGCCCCTCCGCCGCCCCCAGCCGCCGAGGTCCCCCCGCCGCCGGTCGCCCCGCCCACGCCTCTTGTCGCGCCGCCGGCCTTCGAGACGGAGAGCGAACCGAAAGTCGACGACGTCGAGGCCCGGCGTCTCGCCGCCGAAGAGGAGCGGCGGCGCTGGGAGCGGCTGCGGGCGCCCCAGCTCGTCGCCGATGGCGCGCTCGGCGCGGCGGCAGGGAACGATGAGAGGACCCCGGGTGGGACCTCGGAAACGGCCGATGATGACCCTAACCGGCGCTTTCTCGCCCGCGCCGGCTCCGCCGGCGTCGAGCGATCCATCGCGACGAAAAACGACCGGATCGACGCCCTCGTGCCGCAAGGCACGATGGTGCGCGGCGAGCTGCTGACCGCGATCCAGAGCGACCTTCCGGGCTCCGTGAAAGCGATCACCCGCGAAGACGCCTGGTCCTTCGACGGTCGGCGCGTGCTCATCCCCTCGGGATCAACCTTGATCGGCGAATATCGCTCCGGGCTCGCCCGCGGGCAGACGAGGGTTTTCGTGGTCTGGACGCGGCTGTTGCGCCCCGACGGCGTCTCCGTTCAGCTGGGTTCGCCGGGGACCGACGATCTCGGCCGGGCCGGGAACTCCGGCTTCCTCGACAATCACTATGTCGAGCGTTTCGGGGCGGCAGTCGCGCTCAGCGTCATCGGCGGCGTCTCGCAATTCGTCGCGACGCTTGGCCAGAACGTCAACAGCTACCAGCAACAAAGCCAATATGCGCTCGATCCCTTCACCGGTCAGCTCACGGCAATCACGACTTTGCCCAATCAAAATTTGATCAACGCCCGGCAGATCGGCGCGCAGCAGGTTTCGCAATCCTTGACCCGGCTCTCGCAAGAGGCGCTGCGGGATTCGATCAACATCCCGCCCACCGTTTACGTCGACCAGGGCGCGCGCATCGTCGTCTTCATCAAGAAGGATCTCGACTTCTCCCTATTTTATCCCGACCCCGTCAAAGAGGAACTGAGGGAGCTGCGCCGTGAAGCCAAGGCTCGTCGATAGGGACGCCGACGCCCACACAGTCTTTCTCGAGGACGCGCTCGGGCCGCTGCGGCAATGGCTGAACGACGATACCGTTGTCGAAATCGTCGCCAATGGCCCGGGCGAGCTTTTCGTCGAGGTCATGGGGGAGTCGTCGATGCGGCGGATCGAGGCGCCTGCGGTCACGAGTGACTGGATTCGGCATCTCTGCGAGCGCGTCGCGGGCTTTTCGAACCAGAGCGTTAATAGCGAGCACCCGCTGCTCTCGGCTGCGCTCGCCACCGGCGAACGCTTTCAGGGGGTGCTGCCGCCGGCGACGACGAACGGCGGAGCCTTCGCAATCCGCAAGCAGGTCATCAAGGAGCTCATGCTGGAAGACTACCGCCGCATGGGCTCGTTTGAGCGAGTCAAGGTCTCGGTCGGCAACGAGTTGTCTGAGATTGATAGCGAGCTCTGCGAGCATTTGGACGCGGGGCGGATCGAGGCCTTCATCCGGCTCGCTGTCTGCAATCGCTATTCCATCTTGCTTTCCGGCGGAACCTCGTCAGGTAAGACCACTTTCCTCAACGCTATTTTAAAGGAGGTGGCCCTCGAGGAGCGGATCGTCACGATCGAAGACACGCGCGAGGTAAGGCCGCTGCAAAAAAACTTCCTGCCGCTCGTCGCCTCCAAGGGCGACCAGGGCCAGGCGCGGGTCACGATTGAGAGCCTGCTCCAAGCGGCCATGCGCCTGCGCCCGGACCGGATTTTCCTTGGCGAAATCCGGGGGTCGGAGGCCTATTCCTTCCTGCGGGCGATCAACACCGGCCATCCCGGCTCGATCACAACGATTCACGCCGACAGCGCCGCGGGCGCGTTCGAGCAGCTCGCGCTGATGGTCATGCAGAGCGGACTCGGCCTGCGCAAGGACGAGATCATCGCCTATGTGAAGACGGTCCTGCCAATCGTGGTCCAACAAAGCCGGCTGGGCGGCTGGCGCGGAACGTCTGAGGTCTATTTCTCGCGCATGGCGGCCTGGAAGCAGGGCGCCGCGGCGCGGGCGCGCTGAAAGGTCGAGCGCCGATGATGCGGGAACATCTCGAGCGGCTGGTTATCGGGCTGTTTGTTTTCATTGCCGCGGCGCTGCTTTGGGCCGTGCCCTATGCGATCGTGACCGGCTTTCGCTCCGGCTTCTCCAGGCCTGCGCAGAAATGGGCGCTTCTCAAGAGGGTCACGACGGAAAATCCCCGCTTCGACCTCGAGCAGTTTCCGCCGATCTCCTTCGACCATGGCTTTCCGCTCGCCTACAAGCATTTTTATGTCTATGCCCAGGACGAGCGCGTTGCCAAACTCGCGCTGGAAAACGGCGCCCTCGCCGCCGGCGTCGTGCTCGCGCTCTTCCTCGCCCTAGCGATCTTTCTTTACGCAAACCGCAGATCGACGCTGCATGGCGACGCGCGCTTCGGAACGCTCCCCGAGGCACGCCGTGCGGGTCTGGCCGCGAGAAGCGGGATCATCCTCGGCCGTCTTAATGGACAAACGCTGATCTCGAACGACCCCGGGCACTTGCTGATCGTCGGCCCGACCCGCACCGGCAAGGGCGTGAGTTTTGTTATCCCGAACGGCCTCGCCTGGCCAGGCTCCATGGTGACGCTCGACATCAAGAGCGAGAATCTGAAATCCTTCGGCGCGGCGCGTGCGGCGAAGGGCGACAGTGTTTTCGTCTTCGCGCCGGGCTCCGCCTCCTCCCACCGCTACAATCCGCTCGACTATGTGCGGCCCGGTCCCGAAATGGCGACGGACTGCGCCAATATCGCGACCTTCCTCGTCGCGACCGGCTCAGTCGAGAATGAATGGACGCTTGCCGCGCGCAAGACCGTCGCGGCACTGCTCGGCTATGTGATGACCAGCATCCATTTCGAGAAGGCGCGGCATATTCGCTCCGCCGTGCGAGTGATCTCGACTGGGCACGACATCGCCGATGTGCTCAAAGCCATCGCCGGGACGGAAAATGACGGTTCTGTCCCGTCCTGGGTGCTTGACGCCTTCAATCAATTCGTAGCGATTCCCGACCGCACCCGCGGCTCGGTCATGTTCAACGTCAACAACGCCTTTGCGGCCTGGGACTCGCCGCTGATCTGCGCCGCGACCGAAACGTCGGATTTCGACATCCGCGACCTGCGCCGCAAGCGCATGTCGATCTTTATCGGCTCGCCGCTTGCCGATCTCGAAAGCTACCGCCCGCTTATTCGCATCTTGTTTCAGCAGATCCACGATGTGCTGATGCGCAATCTTCCTGGCGCCGACGAGCCGTATCAGGTCCTTCTGCTCCTCGATGAATTCTACGCGCTTGGTAGGATGTCGTCTCTCGCCTCGAAGATCGCGGTCAGCGCTGGCTATGGCTTCCGCATGACGATCGTGCTGCAAAACATCTCCCAGCTCGACGAGACGTACGGCAAGGCGATGCGCGAGACGCTTGTTGCCGGCGCGGCGCTAAAGCTCTTCGTCGCAATCAACGACAATGAGACCGCAAAATATGTCTCGGACGCGCTTGGGACGTACACGGCGACGCACACGACGAAGATGATGGGAGCAGGCCTGTCTCAGTCTCGCGTGTCGCTCGGGCACATGGCGGCGCCGCTGCGACGGCCGCAGGAGCTGACGCGGATGCCGAGGGATAGGTCGATCCTGCTCGTCGCCAATGCGCGGCCGTTCGAGATTGGGAAGCTCTATTTTTTTCGTGATCACCAAATGCGGCGGCTCGTCGATGAAGCGGGGGCCGCGAGAGGCGACCCGCCAAGTTTGCGGCGGTGGACGGAACCCTCCGCATGGCTCGAGATTCATTCAAAATCGACGCTGGTCTCGAGGGCACCGCAAGGTGAGTCTGGCTCCATCCTACCCTCGCTGGCGAGCGCGGGACCCGCTATAAGCTCAGAGAACCAGAGCACACAGAGGGGCCCTGTGGGCATCAGCGCCGAGCTTTCGGATGCGATCGCGGGGATAAACGCCGAGGCGAGGCGGGCGAGCCACTCTGCTTCCTCGGGATCGGGCGAAGACGTTGGATTCGCTCTGAAGGAATTGATGGCAATTGCGGAGAAAATCCGAAAAGGCTGGAGCGCAGCTTAGATCTCGGGCCTTCAAGGCTTGGGCTCCGTGAAGTGTTAGACAGGTTTGCTGAACACGAAGCTGTTTCCGTGCAGATTGGCTTGGCCCAGCGTCCCGTGGCCATGAGTGCGAGACACCCTCAACCGGTCAGCACCTTGCAAAAAAGACGCGCGGGGTGCGGCTGCGCGCCACTAAAGGAGGACAATCGGCGGGGCGGTCACGCCGATTGTCGCTGCCATCCAGCGGAGGCGAACGATTTGTGCCTCCAGACGCTATGACAGAAGCGGTCATGCGTGCCACTCGAAGCAGCCCGTCTCGACTATAAAGGTCCGCAAGATGCGATCCGACTTAAGAATAAGCTGGCGGTCGCGCACGTTCTGCGGCGACTTTTCGCCATGAAACAGGTTGCACCGCACTTGGTAGATCGTGCGCAACAATTGTTCCCACGATGGCCTATCGCCGGCATTCCACGCCGAGGGCTGGCGCTTGACATTGGCTGCACTGCAGGCTGCGGCGAATTCATCGCTATGAAGCCGCCAGAAGGCGTCGCGGCCAAGTTTTTTCCGTACGTCTCGGACATTTAGAACTGGCCACATCGCCGAGAAATCATAAACAAGACGATGAAACGCGCGAGAGTTTTCCATCAAGCCGGCATAGGCATCGGTCAGGCGACGGTTGACAGAGAGGTCCCGGATCATGTCCGCGTCGGTCTCCCGCTCGGTAATCGCCGCCATCCACCCGTTGAAGGCCATCCAAATATTAACAAATGACATGAACGCGGACCGCTGCCGGTCGGCATTCTGCATAAGTTCTAAGACAAGGTCCTTCGTCTCTGGCTCCATGATTTGAAAGTTCGCGAAGTTGATCACGGCTGTCATTTCCGTCTCACCCTTCACGTGGTTCGGGCAGATCGGGCGCTGAAGGTCGCTCCTGTGGATCTTCGGGCGCGATGTCCCGAAATGCGCTGCCTTTAAGTGCGCGCTGCCGAGAAACTTCAACAATGCGATCGATAATGCGATCCGGGGTCCGCCACTTGATCACGAGCTTGCCGGTATCCATCCCATAGTCGGCAACGACATCACGCAGCTGCTCAATGTTTAACTCTCCAAGCGCATTACGCAAGACCCCCTCGCCTTGGCGCGCCAGCTGGACTGGATCTAGAACAGCCGGCGCACGCCGATTGCTAGGTCGTTTGGGTTCTTCCGTCTTGGATGCGGTCCTGGGAGCATGGGCCACATCGGCACCCAGCGGCGCGACGCTGAGAGCCTGCTCGATTCTCTCTCGGAAACTTGGGTTGTGCTCGGCCTCATCGGCGATTTCACGGACGAGCGCCGTCAGGAATTTCCGGATATTCATTGTCACGCCTCCAGGGCAGACCAGATCTCTCTGGCGAGGTCATCGTACTGACCCGCCAGCTCTGCTCCGTACTTCTGCTTTAGGGTTCGCGAGTACATCTGGAATTCGGCCGCAGCGGCGACCGCATTCGCCTGCCGGATAATGGTATCCATCACGTCGGGAAGATCGGCATCTTCTCGAAGCTGCTTCAGCACGTTATTATGCACCGTTGAATTGGCTTGGTACTTGGTCGCAACGATTCCAACAGGCTCGATGGTTTCGGAGATGGCTTCAGAAAAGTCCCTGATGCGCGTGGTAATCTGTGGAATGCCATAGGTCGAGAGATGGTCCGGAATTGTGGGAATTATATAGCCTTCGGAGATTCGAAGACCGTTCAAAGTGATAATCCCTAGGTTAGGAGGGCAATCGACAATGACGACGTCGTAATCATCGAGCTTTCCCTTTACGGCTCGCCAGAGCAGATCGATCGGATTGGCCGCGTAGAATTTCCCCGCGGGGGCCGAGGCGAGTTTGTCCTGGACGTCGATGAGGTCGAGGCTCGATGGCAGCAGGTCGATGGTTCGCGCAGCGCCCACGTCGGATACTTGCTTCTGAAGCGTGCCCTCCAAATTGAATTTACGATTGTCGGGGTCCATCGCATCCTTAAATAGACGCGCTAAAGTCTGTTCCTTTTTGTTCAATTCGAACCATTTCTCCTCGCCAATCAACATCAGCGTGGCGTTGGTTTGGGGGTCAAGGTCGATCACCAGCACCTTCTTGCCCATATTCGCAGAGAACGTCTCAGCTAGAGCAACGGTAGTCGTTGTCTTCGCGACTCCGCCTTTTAAGTTAATCGTAGAAATTACGTGGGTCATCGGCTTCCCTTTTCTCTTGTGGCGCTTTAACCAGGCGCGAATCTGGGAGCGCCGGAAAATTGGGCCCGAAGCCAGCTCGCGAACTGGCTTCGGAAAATCAGCGGCTCGGACTCTCCAATTGGCAACGGCCTGTCGCGAGACACCGGTCATGGCGGCGATCTCGTTGATCCCGACGAGGTCTTCCCAGAATTCTGCCACACTCGCTCCATGTGACCATCGTTCACAGTATTCTGTTTACATTGCTCACAAAGCCGCAGTCAAGGGCGAATAAGCCATCCGAAGGGGTCGGCATTGGCCGTGCGCATTTTGGCGTCGCCGGTACGCTCGACACTATGCCCTGCGCGCCAGGCCGTCCGCGCGAAGCCCTCCGGGAAGCGGCCGCCGATGAGACGGAAACGGGCTCAAGGTGCTTGGCTCCGGCTTTCTCGAAGTCATTTCTGATCTCGCCAGACACTCTGTGAAGAGCCGCGCACATTGATTTCCGGCCGGCTGGCTGAATGAGCGCGCCCTCGACAAGCCGCTCATCCTCAAACGCTAAATTTCAAATAGACTTCAAGAGCATCATCAGGTCGTATCCCGGGAACTGGTGTAGCTCGGGCGGAGCAAGCGGCTCGCGACGCGCGCCTTTCGTAGCGCCGTAGCGAGCGAGCGGCTTGCGGTGGTCATCGACGGTTCGCTGGTAAGATCGGGTTGCGACACGCCGCCGTGGCCGCCTGACCAGTTCGGCCCTCGCCGGCGACCGGGATGATCGCGCTCACCTACACCACGTCATGGGACACGATCCATTAACCATCAATGAGTCGGATTGGCAGTGCCGGATAGAGATTCGAGCTGATTTCAATTTAGCGCCCGCTGAGCCTTCAGATACCGCACTTCGAAATGGCCTGCTTTAGCCAAGTAGGAGGCGAAGCTCGGCGATCAACGGATTAAGGTCGCCCTCGTAGCTGCGGATCATCGCCGGCAGAAAGCTTTCGCGCTTCACACGCGCGAAGGCTAACGGATAGCCGGCCCGTTCCCCGATCATCGCTATAAAGGTCAGCTGGGAGCGCCCATTGCCCTCTCGGAACGGATGAATCGCGTTTAACTCACCGAGAAAACGCGCTGCCTCACGGGCGAAGTCATCAGCATGTGGCGAATTCAAAACTATCCCAAGCGTCCCAAACAAGCGCTTCATTTGTGCGTCGATGTGCTCGGGAAAGCAAAACGGGTTACCTCCTTTAGACGTACGCACAGTTCGATATTTTCCGGCCCAGCTGTAGACGTCCTGAAACAGGTGGCGGTGGACGCGGCGGTAGTGAAGCGCGTCGTAAACTCCGCGTGGCAAAGGCTCGCGCGCTCGGATCGCCGTCATTTCGAGTTCAAACGCCTCAAGCAAATCCGGATCGCGCAGGCCGAGCTTGTTCTTGAGCGTGTTTATGCCTTTGTAGGCGTAGGGGTCGTCGAATGCGTCGTAGCCGAGCGCTCTCACCTACGCGACTTAGCGTCCAAATAGGCGCGGATAACTTCGGACCGCTGTTGATCGGTGGATAGCTTGCGCTTCTTCATGTCGGCCAGCCGCTTGCGGCTCGCGACGCTGAGGCCTAACCCTTCCACCGCCGAGATGGCAGCGAACGTCTGCTGCCCGAGGACGAGATCAGTGCCGCCAAAACGCTTCGGTGTCTTCTTCATTCTATCTTCGTCACGGTTTTCGCTGAGGCACCCGACCCACTGACCACGATCTTCATCGGTCGAGAAGCTTGCGCGCTTGCGAGATACGGTCCTTAAGCCCGGCCTGAAATTTTGGATCGCGACGGCGTGTCTCAATGTGGGTGGTGATAGCAGAACGAATCACGTCCGACACGGGCCGATTTTCAACGCTTGCGAGCATCTCGAGGGCCTGAGCCTGATCTTCGGAGAGGCGGACAGTCATCGCTTTGACTTGTTTCATAGTGCTTTTCTGAACCAAATCAGACTGCTTGTCAATATACGTGGTGTCGTGGTATCAGGGTATCAAGACATGGAGGTGGCAAAATGGATAATGATCGTGTGGACGCGCTAAGGCCTGATCGTCCCCAGGCATTCGAGATCAAGATCGACCGCACAAACTACAAAGTTCGAGAAATGGTGCTGACTGGCGGCGAGCTGCGGCGTTTACCGGAGCCTGACATCGGGCCAGACCGTGACCTTTTCGAAGTGGTGCCGGGAGGATCCGATGTGAAAATCGATACGGATACCAAGGTGGAGATGCGCAACGGCTTGCGTTTCTTCACTGCACCGGCCCAGATCAACCCCGGCCGCTAGTAGGGAGTACGCTGATGTTGCCTACTATCGATCAAAATTACCTTGAGGCGCGAGCGCCGGGCAGCTCCGTGACGCTGGAGGGTGGCATGATTTGCGTTGTCATTCCCGCCTTCTCCTTGCCGGAGGGATTCAACCACTCAAGCGCCGATCTTCTCCTGCGTCTGTCGCCAGGTTACCCCGACATCGCACCTGACATGTGGTGGTTTGAGCCGGCTGTGCGCCGCATCGATGGGCGCCTTATCGCCGCAACTGAATCTCAAGAGGTCTACCTTGGGCGCACTTGGCAGCGCTGGTCACGCCACCTCAATCCGGGCCAGTGGCGCTCCGGGCTCGACTCGCTGGAAAGCTATCTGGCGCTCGTCCGCAAAGAGGTCGCCGCCGCCGCTGCGGCGCTGGCAGCATGACAACGACGCTCGTAATTCCGGGTCCGCTCTCGGAGGAGGTCGCGACGGCCTCGCGCAATTCGATGGAATGCGCTGCTGTTCTCCTCGCTCGCCGAATCGAGGCGGGGCGAGATGTCCGACTTCTCGCGCGTAGCTTGCATCCGGTTCCGCCGGAGGCCTACATCGAACAGAGCCCGCACCATCTGCTGATAGCTTCTCAAGGTTATGTGCCGGCGCTCGGTGCAGCCGAAGCGGATCACGCCGTTCCAATTTGGTTTCACACCCATCCCGGCGAAGAGGGTGCACCGTTGCCGAGCAATCACGATCGTCAGGTCGATCGCGAGATAGCTGACCTCTTTCAGCTGCGCAGTGGCTCAGGCTTATACGGAACGTTGATCGCATCTCCGCGAGGCGCGGATTACGTATTCAGCGGCGAGTTGACACCGGAGACCGGGGAGACGTCGTCGATTGACCGGTTGTGGGTGGTCGGCGAGCGCTGGAAGCTCATGCCAGCCTTCGCGCGGCAGGCCACTCTGCCGGAAGCGCTGTTTGACCGTAACGTTCGCGCTTTCGGCCCAGCTATCCAGACGATTCTCGGAGACCTGCGCATTGGCATCGTCGGAGCCGGAGGGACAGGGTCGGCTGTCGCCGAGCAGCTCGTCCGGCTGGGCGTTCGCCATCTGCTGCTGATTGATAACGACAGCTTATCCGAGAGCAATGTCACACGGGTCTACGGCTCCACGCCTGGGCGCGTCGGTCAACTAAAGGTTGAGGTGCTACGCGATCATCTCCTGGCAATCGCTTCAGACCTCGACTGTTCTATCGTGGACGGGATGATTACTACTCGGAGCGTTGCTTGGGCGCTGCGCAGCTGCGACCTGATTTTCGGATGCACCGACGACAATGCTGGCCGGCTCGTGCTCTCCAGAATCTCTACCTATCTCCTGACCCCGGTAATAGACGTTGGGGTATTGTTAAGCAGCGATCAAGCGGGCACGCTCATTGGTATTGACGCGCGGGTCACGACGCTGACGCCTGGCGCGGGCTGTCTGGTTTGCCGTAACCGAGTCGACTTAGGTCGTGCATCCGCCGAGATGAAGTCGCCTGACGAGAGACAACGGTTGGCCAACGAAGGATACGCCCCCGCGCTTGGTCGGGTTGAGCCGGCGGTGGTGGCGTTCACCACCGCCGTCGCCGCCGCGGCCGTGAATGAATTGCTTGATCGCCTGATCGGATATGGCCCCCCGGAGCGACCTACCGAGACGCTGCTCAGACTCCACGAACGCGAGATTTCAACGAATCGCGCTTTCCCACATGACGCTCACTACTGCCATCAAGCACAGGGCAAATGGGGTGCCGGCGATGAAGACCCGTTCCTTGGACAACTGTGGGTGACAGTATGAAAATCGCGTGGTGGCAATGGCTGCCTTTCTGGCGCTGGCGTACAATCGGCTCAGTATCCTCTGCCGACGAGGTGCCCCAACGGTTGCCGCGTAACGCCATCGTTTTAGTCGGAGATCTGCGCCATATCAAATGGATTGTCTTCGACTGTCCGTGTCGTACCGGACATAGAATTATGTTGAACTCTGACCCGGTCCGCCGGCCCTACTGGACGCTGAATGCTTCGTCTCGATTAGGTATCTATCCTAGCGTCGATTATCGCGGTACAGACAGACGCTGTCATTATTTTGTTCGTAACGGCAAAATCATATGGACCAAGGACAGCGACCGATGAATGACCATGGAAGAGACGTCGAATCGCAACCGCTCACGCCCCAGCCGGCGCGAGCGATCGAAAAGACCCCGATGTTCACGGCAATGAATGCGGCGCGCTATCAGCGCCAGACCTTGATCCGTGAAATCGAGGCTAGCCAGCCGAAGCTTCTTTGCTATGTCGCCGGCACTAAGGCCCCGGTCGACCGATTCGACACGCTCGGGTTCGTTGACATGCTCCACAACGTCACACCTGGAGAACCGATTGATTTGATGCTGCACACGCCTGGCGGCGATGTGGATGCCGCCGAGAAACTGATCACGCTGGTCAGGAATGCGACCGGCGAGGAGGGGCAGCTGCGTGTCATCGTGCCCGATTATGCCAAGAGCGCGGGCACACTGATGGCGCTGGGCGCCAACACTATCATCATGAGCGATTCCTCCGAGCTAGGACCGATTGATCCTCAGGTATCTTCCAAAGACGGGAATGGCCATGACATCGTCTATTCGGTACTGACATATCTCACCGCCTACGAGGAGGCAAGGCAGGCGCTAACGCAAACTTCCGACGACGAAGCGACCCGCCTCACCTTCGATAAATTTGATCCAGTGATCGTGCGCAAATTTCAATCGGTCAGAGACCGCGCCCGCCTGTTTGCAGAAAATCTTCTGAAGCGACGTGGAGCTAACTTCTCGAAGATCGCCAGCGAACTGATGGATATCAACCGCTATCCTTCGCATGGGCAAATGATTGGCTGGGAGGCAGCGCGGACAATGGGATTGCCGATCGAGTATTTGCCACCGACGGCTCCCCTGTGGCGCAAGTATTGGGCACTCTACTGCCACCTCCGGCTTGCGATCGAAAGCGAACAACGCATTTTCGAATCCAATTACGTTTCAATTTCGATGTAGCAGTGCGCACACAGCGCTCTTGGCTGACTCGTTAAAAATCTGTATGGGATAACGCCTACCCAAGGTCAGTGAGAGCCTAGTGCATGCGAGCAAATCATAGCCAGTTGGTTGTCCTCTTATCCAGGATGTGGCGGCTTTGCAGGTCGGTGAGAAACAGGCTCTGGATCGCCTGCATCCGAAGGCCCTCATTAAACCGCCGCGCTTCGAAGTCTATCGCTATGCTAAGCCGGGTTGCGCAGCAAATCCACTTCGCATCAGTAGGAACGCCTTGCGTCTCACTAATCATCACTCTTCGATCTCGGCCTCAATTGCCTTAACCGTAGCCTCTCGCTCGGCAGCACTTTGAGTCAGCTTTTCTGCTTGTTGGCGCCTTAATACTTCGAGCCTTGGATCGACAGCGAGCGAAGCCTCCGCAGGCTCCACGGCAATGGCCGTTAGCGCACGCTGAGCTTCAACGACCACGTGCGTACCTGCTAGCTTGCCAGCTGCTGTTCTCCGGGCTTCCCGCACGATGACGCGAGACGTGTCGATATCACGCGCGTCTGCCGGTGTCGCATTCGTTGCCGTCTCGGCCCTTTCCACGAGCCTCTGCGCGCTGATCGCTTCGCGTTGTTCGACGCGAGCGATTCCCGCGGACTGTTCCACGACAGGAGCGAGCGCGGCTTGCGAGGATTTGGCCTCGAATTCACGCTGCATATCGACGCGCGCCGCAAGCTTTTCGAGATAGCGCCCCGAGCGCTCGAAAAATGCGGCTCTCGTATCCGCCGGCAGGACGGCGCCGACCCTGTCCACGGCTTCGTTGAGCAGCTTGAGGTCGGATCCCATTTGCGCGGCGGTGATCGGCATGGCGCTGCTCCTCGTGGTTTGGGTGATGAGAGCCTGATTGACGAGCGTGGCGATTGCTTGCCCGGCGGCTTGAGAGAATTGCGTCCGCTGGGCAAGAGCGCTTGCCGTCGCGCTCTGCGGTTCCTCCTGCGCCAGCTGTCGCCACGTTGAGGCCGAGTCGTTCGCGACGGCGAGCTGACGCTCCGAGGCCGGCATGCGAATTGGATTTGTTCGCGCAATCTCGATGCGTCGGCGCGCATTGTCGATGAGCGTCTTGTTGGCCGGGTCGCTCGCATAGGCGCGATCCCGCGCCTCTCGGCCCGGCCGAGGATGATCGGCGGCGTCGACGATCGCCTTGTCCTTAGGGCCATAGCTCTGCGACGAAGCGCGCTCGGCCGCGGAGGTCGCAACGATCTTTAGCCCTTGCATCTGGGCGTGCTCCGCGAAGGTCTCGCGCCAGTGTCGAAAATCCTGCGGCCCGGAATGAATTTTCACGCCCTCGGCGTCCCGGACAGCGACGATCACATGGGCGTGGACATGCCCAGCGTCCGCCTTGTCGGTGTGCACGCCGAACATGAATTTGTGCGCGGCGAACTGCTCATGGACGAAGCCCCGCACGGCGGTCCTGAAGGCGCCGACGTCGACGCCCGCCTTGGTGGAGACGATAAGGTGCATCGTGTCGCGTGGCTTGAAGGAGCGCAGGTCCCGC
Organism: Methylocystis iwaonis; assembly: GCF_027925385.1. Lineage (NCBI taxonomy): Bacteria > Pseudomonadati > Pseudomonadota > Alphaproteobacteria > Hyphomicrobiales > Methylocystaceae > Methylocystis > Methylocystis iwaonis. Next base: position 32,733 of record NZ_AP027146.1, on the reverse strand, counting down.
CGCCAGGCGCGCGACTCGGCCTGGATGGCGCTCGCGTTGTCGAGGAGGGCGCCGCTATCTGAGGCCGCCGCGCCATGCTCCTGGAGCCGCGTCAGGCGATCGACGACGCTCGTTGGGCCGTTGCCAGGCGCGCCGGGCTCGAGCACGATGCGGTGCTGGCCGATCCCGGTCGCCGCCTCAATGCGAGCCTTCATTCGCGCCTCGGATTTCGGCGCGAAAACGCGGGCTTCAAAACCCTCGGCGACGTGGCGTTCGGTTACATAGAAGCGCTCCCGCGTGTCCGTTTCCCCTTCGCGGAGCGTTCCGGCAAAGGCGACGACGGCCCGCGCTTCGATCGCGCCATCCGTCAAGGCGTTGATGCGATAAGCGTAGCGATGCCCGACAAAGGCGGCTGACATCGCCTTCTCCAAAGTGCCGCGGTCGCCCGGCGTGTCTTTGAGGCCCATGACCTGGAAGCGCACGCCGGCGACGTCCTGGCTTTCCTTGCGCGGCTCGAAATCTTTCGCCCATTCCGCGATTTCGCCGTTGATCGCCGCGCGCCCCTTCAACTCGACGCCGTCCTGGGTTTCGAGAATGGCGTCTTCGCGGTCGACATAATTCGCGGTCGCCGAGGCCCGCGCCGCGCCATGCGCATAGGAGACGACCTTGACGACGGCCGGTTGATAGCCTTGCGCCAAGGCCCGCGCCCGTGAGATCAGCGGCGCCCCCCGGCCGATCACGGCGGGGGAAGACCCGACGTCGACGCTTAGGCGCGGCGGCTTCCCGCCCTTGGCGGAGACGTCCGGCAACCGCCGCCGCTTCTCTTCATCCTCCGCGCCCGTGATGGTCATTCCGCGTAGAACGCGATCCGAAGCCAGGGCACGCGGGGCTGGCTCCTGGGCCGAGACCCGTGAATGCTCCAATGAGGAGGCCGTCGACGGCCTCAGTCCTACCACCCTATCAGGCCGCTCCTCGAGTCCCTGCTTCTCCCGCGCCGCGCGAGAACGCCGGACGGCGTCCGCCATAACGGCGAGCCGGTTCATTTCCAGCACAAGGGAGGCGCGGAGGTTCGCTCGAGCCTCGCTCATGACGCCTCCGTCCCGGGAAGCGGCTTTAAGCCTGCGGCGCGACGTAGCCGCGCGCCATAGGCGACGGTCATCTCATGGACGAGCGCGCTGATCTCGGAGAGCGCCCGGTGGGTGGCGACGAAAAGCTCCTTGTCCTCGGCAAGCTGCGGCGCATAGCCGAGATTAATGCCCTTGACGATCTGCGCGATATTTCGCCCGCAGGCGCGCAGCTCCCGCGCCGTCGCCGCGAGCGCCTTGCCGTTCTCGACGCTGAGCGCGGGGCCTAGGTCGATCGACGCGCGCACAAGCCGGCGCAGCAGATCGGACTTACCCAGCCCGAAAATCGCGCAGGCCTGCTCGAGCCGCGCGAAATCCTCCGGCGAAAAGTCCGCCTGGACGCGATGCTTGGCGATGTCGGGCTTGCGCGGTCGGGGCACGGCGATCCTGAGCGGCGAGGAGAGCGGGCGCTTGGCTTCTTCTATATTTTATACGATACTCAACAAACCGGTATCTTGTCAAACTAGGAAACAACCAAAACGCCTGCTAACCCTCTCTTTATCAGCACTCTATCGCAATTTTGTCTCGCCAACGCGTCTCATCTCCTTATGTGCATTGTCTCACTTTACACTTTAGCATATTGATGGATGCGCCGGTGCGTACCTGAAAGGTATCGGAGGACGTATCGCGCACGCATCACGACAATGCGTCGATACGTCTCGTGAATGTCCGAGCACAATGTCACAGAGGATTCGCGCGCATGACGCAGAAACACACCGACGCGAACTGGGCGCAAGCCCTCGCCGATTTGCGGGAGGCGCCTGCAAAACCCCGTGGCGCAAAAAGCCTCAGGCAGGCGATCGAAGATGCGATAGATGACGTCACATCCTGCCGACAGAGGGGGCATACGGACAGCGATATCGTCGCGATATTCGCGCGAAACGGAGTCCACATGAGCCTGCATACGTTTCGCCAATATGTACGACAAGCGCAACGCGCGAAGGCGCAGCAAGCATCGGGGGGAAGGGGCAAAGCCGCGCGCGCATCAAATGCACATAGCCCCGATATCTTCAGCCATGCGCAGACAACAAAGGCGGAAAACAGCCGCGAAGCAGACGCGACGAGGCCGGAGGCGACCGCGGAGCAATGCGTTGATACGCCCGTGGCGCCGCCGGCGATGTCGCGCACGCAGGACGCTCCGGCGCCGATTTCACAGGCGGTCGTAAAACCACTGAGACAAACGGGAAAGACGGCCGCTGAGGTGCTCGGCCACCGCTTCAACGAAGACGTTTGAGTGGAAAGCGGCAGGCCTCGGCCTCGGATGGGGTAGGCGCTCGGAGGATTATTCTTTATAGTTTAGGAGAATAGTAGCTCTGGAGATGACGAATGGCGTCGGACGGCAAGCGGCGGGTGGCGTTGATCGCCAACGAAAAAGGCGGCGTTGGCAAGTCCGTATTCACCCGCGCTTTGGTGGACTGGCTGCGGACGCAGGGAGAGCGCGTCCTTGCCTTCGACGCGGATGGCTCGATCGGCGCAACCATCCGCGTGCTTGGGACGCGAGAGACTGAAGGGTCCCTGTCCAAGACCCAGGATCCCGCGGTCGGAATCGGCTTCTACAATGGCCGCAGCGACAACGAGCGCAACATTCTGCTTGACTCGATCGCCTCGAACGATCCGCTTTACATCCACGATCTCGCCGGCGGACTACTCGCCGATCTGACGAAGATCGTCGACGACGGCGAGGGGCTCTCCGGCCTGCTCGACGCCTTCGCGACGCATGGGTGTCGGCTGACCGTGTTCCACGTGATCTCGCCCGACATCGGCTCCACGCAGTCCGTCGCGCGCTGGCTCGACTTGACCGGCGCGAGCGTCGACCATGTCGCCGTCGTCAATCTGAAGCACGGCAAGCCGCCAGGCGACTTTCCCTTCTGGTACGGCTTCCGGGACGCTAAGGGCGAGAGCAAAGGCGGCGGCACACGCCGGCGCCTGCTGCAAGAAGGCGGGCTCGAAATCGAGTTCCCCTCGCTGCAGAGCGGCACCTTCGCGAAATTGGACGCCGAAAACATTCGCTTCTCGCAGGCGCAGGCCGTTGGGTTGCTGACGATCACGGAACAAGCGCATGTCGCCAAGTTCCAACGCGACTTCGTGGCGATGATCGCTCCAGCCTTGCCTCTGCTCGGCCTCTCAGGCGCCTGATGGATGCGGGCGCCAAATCCCGTTTTGAGAGGGCCGCGGACGTGCTTGGCGTCGATCCCGCGATCCGCGAAACCATGTGGCGGCGGATCGGCGATCTGCAGCTTTCCCCGGATGATCCCACCGTCGTGTTTCTCGCCGTCGCCGGGATCCTGGAGAAGGCTGCGATCGACATCCCGGCGGCGATTTACAGCTTTCCGCAAGGGGTTCAGGACGCGGCGAAGGAAGCGGTCAAGCCGTTGACCGACGCTGCTGTCGCGGCCGCGCGAGAAAATGTCGCGGGCCAGATCGCGAGAATGGTCGAAGGGACCAAGGGCGACGTTCGCCAAGCGGCGACGAATGCGTTGCGAGAGCTTTCCAGCCGCGAGGAGGGGCAGGCGCGGTTTTTCCAGATCGCGGCGCTCTGTCTTGCGGCGGCCCTCGGCGGTGGATTGGGATATGCCGCGGGTCGCACGGACCAAGCGCAACTCCGACAGGGGGCAGAGGCCCTCGCCGCCCGCGCAGACGCCGACAGCTGGCTCGACTTGATGCGGGCCAATGGCGATCTGACGAAGACGCTTCGCGACAACTGTGACGGCGGTAAAGGCGTCTATGTGGTTCAAGGCGCCCGCGCTTGCGCGCCGCCGCTGTGGCTTGATGCGCCACCCGGCGCGCCGGCGAACGCCGCAGGACGGGGGCTCTCCGTCATGGGTTGGGTCGCCGGCCTGCCTGCCGCCGTCTGGGCGACGCTGGGTCTGGCGGCAGGCGCCTTGTTGAGGAGATTTTTGGTGGAATTCCGGCGCAGCCGCTCGGTGAGATGGCTCCTGGATTTGTGAAGGCAATTGGGCCGCCCCAGAGGAGCGGCCCTTGCGGTTTAGGCCGCAGCGGAGTCGGCGGCCTTCTTTTTCGGGGCGCGACTGAACTCGTCGCAGATGAGTTCGACAACATAGACCGTCTCGCCGTCGCGCTTGAAGCTGTTCTGGCGCAGGCGGCCCTGCGCGCGGACGTAGTCGCCGGATTCGACGTTTTCGGTCACATATTGACGCGTGTTCTTGTCGAAAATCACGATCTTGTTCCAGTCGGTCTCGTCCACCCATTGGCCGTCCTTTTTGTAGGAGGCGTTGGCGGCGATTGACACGCGGATGTTTTTCTCGAAGGTCTTGATCTTGCCGACGCGGCCGAGGATGTGGAAGCGGGCGAAGTCGAACATCGTCTTTCTCCTTTTATCCGCGAAGGAGCCATCCCCTTCGCTTATGTCGCGCCAGACGGGCGGCACAGGGCCTGGCAGAGCCCGAGCCGGAGGCGAGGGGCCAGCGAAGCGCCGCGCCACGCCCGGCGACGGAAATTTTGAGGGCGCTTGCGCGCGAGCGCGAGGAATTGCCAACGCAGGCGGCAAGGGGAAAATTTTCGACGCCAGTGGCCGACGCCACGGCCCGCCGAACGTATGCGTCAATGACTTAAGCGAAAGGGGAGGCGTCTTGGAGGTTTAGGGAGAAAGCGTTCGACGTTGTCGCCAGTTCTCGCGAGCCGCCTCGGCGAGGACCTTCGATATGACTGCGTCGATGGCGCCTGAAACGGCCAAGATCGAAGCTCGACATTGGCTGGACGCTGATGGAACGGTTCACCTTCGTGTTTCGACCTTCGTATCAGTGTGAGCTCCGATCGATCCAGCCAACGATCCCTACCGCGCGGGGCATCGCCGAAGCACGGCTCAAAACGCCCGATGGCGATCTCGGGTTCGGCCTCCCATGAGGTCGTCACGGGCACCCGCATAGAGTCGACCCAGAACAGGACAGACCAAACGGCTGACCGCTCCCGAGAAGGCCGCACGTTGGGCGGGATGATCCCTCACGTAGGCGTCAGCGCCAATTGCGCCCGCGCCGGCGCTGCATCGCGATCAACTCCTTCTCGAGTGGATGGCGGCCACGCTCGATCTCGCGGGCGAGCATGACGAATAGCCCTCCCGGAGAGCGTATCGGCGTGCCGCCGCGCTGCTCCCCATCGGCATGTCGCTGAACGACAAAGAGACCAAGTAGGCCGGCGTTGACGGCGCCGAGCCGTGTAGAGGCTGCGTCAAAAGCGTGCCGGGCGAGCCCGCAGGCCCGAATGAATTGAGCGCCCAGGGTCGCCGCGCGCTCGATCGTCGTGACTGTTCCCCACTCCCCGAGCTCGGGGCAGGCGGCGAGCCAGAGGGCGAGGTCCTTGGGGATCGCTCGGTCCGCCGTCCCCAGCGTCGTCCGTTCGTTTCGCCGAACGTCGCCCCCCTTCCTTTCTCGAAAAGCGTCATTGCTGGAATAGTCGGGCTGGTCGGATGGCGGTGGGGAGCGGTGGCGAGGGGCGTTGCAATCTTCGGTAGAGGGTTTGGATTTTTGCTCTGAGTGACGGCCCGCATGGCCGGCAGAGCCGGGCGACTCAGCCGAAGGATCGACCCGATAGCGGACCGCGCGAGATTCCTCGGCTAACTCGACATAGGCTTCGATCGCCGTGGCGTATTCCTCTGGCGCGGCGGCTTTCGAGGGCCGCGACACGACCTTCGCGCGCGCCAGAATTTCCGCATAGGCGCCGGACGGATCCTCGGCACACAGATCGAGCAAGGCGTTGCGGGCGGCCGTGAGGTCGTCGCGCAGCTGCCGGCGCACGCGATCTTCAATATCAAGGGCGCGAGCGCGCTCAGCGAATTCCGCGGCGCGCGCGTGCAGCGGCGTCAGATCGAAGCCTCTCGCGTCGACGAGCTCGCCCTTGGCGTTGGAAATTGGAAAGCGCTTCCCATTGGCGCTGTCGCGCATCACGATCACACCGCGCTCGCGAAGCTTTACGATCGTCCGACGGATCGTGCGCTCGCTCATGCCGGTCTTCTTCTCGATCTGCGTGTTCGACGGCCAGCAGAGCAGACCATGCGCCAGCTGCTGTTCGCCGAAGCAAACCGCGAGGCACTCGATCAGCTGACGTTCGCTGCGGTCGAGCGCAAGCGCACGCACGGCGTCCCGCGCGGCTTTTAGAAGTTCCTTACGCGAGACGGCGAAGAGCGGCGCGTCAAAAAGCTTGCCAACGCGCCAGCTCGTCGCGGAATCGCGGCGGCGGCCCGTTGCGTTCGATTGGGCATGGGTCATCCTTTGCTCTCCGCGTTTAAGCGGAAAGCAGGCAAAGAATTTCCGTGGCGCGAAACGCGCAAACCTCTTGCGTAATGAGAAAAGCCCGCTAGAATCCCGAACACGGTTGGTGTTCGGGTGTGAAGGGGTTGCCGTCCCTTCTAGCCAGCTATTCGAGAGGTCCGGCCTTCGCGCCGGGCTTTTCCTTTTTGGGGCCTGCTTCCCTCCATGCGACTCTGGGAAGCACAGTTTATAGTTTAGTAGAATCAGAAAGGCCACCCGGCAGCTCGCTCGCCGGGAAAGGATGGTCGCGCGCAGACGCGCGTTGATGGACGAGCTGCGCAAAAAATCAGCGAAAATTCGAAATTTGTTCCCGCCTGAGGCGGTGACTCCGATTGAACGCGGCTATGTCAAAGGCCGTAAATCCGCGGAACCATGTCGGTGAGGCATCTGCTAAAATAGGACAATAACACGCCAAACGCGTGCCAACCCGGCGCCTCTTTGGGCAACGGCGCGGATTGAGACTGCGCCGCCAAATGCGCCGCTCAGATTTGCGTCGGCGCCACGACGATGTCGCTGCTGGCGAGCGCGGGCGGCGCGCCGAGGCTCGGGAGCGTTGTCGGGGCGCTCGGCGTCGCCGAGGACGCCACCACGCCGCCGGCGGCGTCGGGACAGCTCGAATTCGAGCCCGAGGAAGAGCAGTTGCTTGTGGCGGAGGCCAGAAGCGAAGGATCGCTGTGGAGCTTCCCGTAGGCGTTCTGCACGCCTCTCGCCCAGCCGGCCTGTTCTCCAGGCCGCGGCGAGCCGTTGTAGCACGCCGAGAGACAGGAAAAGGCCGTATCGCCACATTTATTGTCGCATTGTTTGAGCAGCTTCATGCCGCCCATGATATTCTGTTCGTTGATGTCGCGGTTGTAGCCGAGGCTATCTCCGGTCCGTTGCGTAAGCTGCATCGGACCTTTGACGCCGGTGTCGGATCCGGCGCAGGAGTTGAAGCCTTCCGACTCGTGATAGGAAACCGCCAGCGCGAGATCGACGGGCACGCCCTGCTGCTCAGCGGCTGCGGTGATCATCGCGACATTGTTCGGCTGGTTGCCGATCGCCTGCTGTAACGAGCCGGGGTTAAACTGGCCGAAACCCTTTGAACACAACTGGCTGAGCGGCGTGTTGTTTTTGAGCAGATTGTCGCCGTTGGGACAGTCGCTCGCGAAGGCAAGCGTAGAGGCGAGCGACACGAGAAGCAAAGCGGCCCGACGCATCATCTTGCCCCGCAATAGTCGTATCGAACACCATTCATGGAGAAGGCGTTTCGGGAGAGAACCGCGATCGTCACGTCCCTCATCGTCTTGGAAGGGTCACCCTGGATTTGCGCCGTCGTGGGATAGTTTGCGCCTTGTCCCTCAATGCAGGTCTGACGATAGCGCGCGTTTTGCCCAAGCGCCTGACTGAGGCATGCCTGGTAGTGCGGCGAGAAATTCTTGCCGTCGAAATCAACCGTGCCGCCGCCGCCAAGGCCGTCGCATCCGACCGTCGCGGCGACATAAAGCCCCGGCGCCAAACGGTCGCGTTCGTCGGCAAGCGCTCTGCCCGAGAAAGCGAGCAAAATGATGCATAAAGACGCCCAAAGGTTCAGCCTGCCGCGCGATTTACGCCGACCAACCCTCATGCAATGAGTCGGCGCTAACGCCCCCTCTCCCGAGAGAAAAGGTCGCGACATGATCCTCCTCCTGAAAGTTTGCCCGCAACGGCCTGGCTCGGAGCATAACGCACCGAAGCTCTTTATACTATATTATTCGATAGAGCATCGAGCCGCTCGACCTGCTTTCATAGGCGGCATCAGAAGCGCAGCGCCTCTAGGCCACGCCCGAGCCTCCATGGCCTTGCGGCCTGTGAGCAAACTTTTCGACAGCCCCAACCTTCAGACTTATAATTCAGAGGCTTAGAGCATCAGAGGCGCGCCCTCGATCGACTCCCACAACGCCCCATGAGCTTGTGAGGCCTTACCGGGAAAGGGCGGGGGAGAAGACAAAGGGCGGTCCAAGCTTTGCCTTATCATAAAGGATAACTCAATGATCTTCTGGCAGGATAGAATATGATATATTTTAGGCGAAAGCCTGACGGTAATGTGAGTCGCTCGTTTCGGGCTCGGCGCAAGGCGTCACGGTTCGTCATTTGGGGAGGGGAGGTAGAACAGTTATGGCGATGCCAAAACAACAAGAAGGCGAAGACAGGGATTCTGTCGCGACCGCCTTGTTCGCCATTATCTTGCAGCGCAAAGCCAAGGAATACCCCAACCTCAAAACCTTCCTCGATAAGATCGGCATGTCGATGGCTGCCTACTACAATTTGGAAAAGGGCATCGGCAATCCGACGTTTTGGACGATCGAACGGACCGCCAAAGCGCTGGACCTCTCGGTTTGGGACATGCTCGGCATTGACGAGAAGGTCATGCGCGCCTGGCTCGCCGGCCAGAACATCGATCTCGACCGGCTGACGCAAAGCGTAGAGGCGCGACGCCAGACGCGGTCAAAATTTGCCGCAGATCAATTCGCAATCACCCCCCCGGCGTCGAAACCCGCTGAACAACCCGCCGAGGCGAAACCGTCCGCCGTCGATAAGCCCGCTTCGGCGTCGAAGGCAAAGGCGACACGAAAGACCAAGTCGCGCAAGAGAGCCTAACTTCCGACAAAGTAACGCAGAAAATGGCTCCGGTCGCGCCAGCGACTTCATCCAAGCGACTCTTGCTGAGCCTTTCGCTGCACGAATGTCGCCGGCGCCAAGCTTTGTCGGCTGGGAGAGGCTGCATCGAGTCGGCAACAGGAGAGGAGACCGCAACGGGACAGGGTGTTTTGGCTACGGGAGCGCAGACGCCCGCAGAGGCGCTTCTCTTGGCGCTTGCAGTGATGAATCGCTTAGGGCCGGTCTTGACGGCGAATGGAGGCTAAAAATGATTGCTTCTTCTCCCATCTTGGAACAAAGCGCAGAGAAGAGGCGATCCGCCGAAGAGACCGTCAGTATTCTGAATGATCATTTCGGCCCAGACGAATGCGACCGATTGGCGCTGATCGCCATCCTGATCGGAAAAGCCGTTTACGAAAAGGAACCGGACGAAGCCCTGTTCTGGTGCTCCGTCTTCGCGCGACGCGAACGGAATGCGCTCAGCCAAGCGACGCGCCAAGAATTGCAAGCGTTGCTCGACGATTCCACACGTTGGCCATTCTGAACTCTTCGAAAGCCTTCAAGGCGGCTGCGAGGCCTCTCACCGGGCAGGGCGCTATGGCGCCGCGCCGAGAAGAGAGGGTGAACCGCCGCCCCGTATTCGCCTGGAAGGATCAGAGACAGTCGTCGACACGCGCTCAGCCACGGCGGTTGTTTATCCACCACGCCTCGACGCTCTGTTGATGGCGGTCGGCCGCGAGTCGGCTTGCCTCTTGTTCGACATGCGTAACGCGCCTGTCCTCTTCAAGGAACTCGACCCGCCGCGCCTCCTCCTCTGAAAATCCTCGCCTCTCGCGGCGCCAGCGCAACAGGGCTCGGCATAACGCCTCCGACAGGACTCCCGCGGCAAGGCTTGCAAACGCGACCACAAGCGCGACGCACCAGACCGCAAAGCGCGCCTCGAGCGATGTGAACGGAATGACGAACAAGCTGGCAAAAGCCAGAAGAAACAGCCACTCCGACCAGTAGTAGATTGCGTAGGAAACGGCGTAGATCCGATGCATCGAGAGAGGCCTCAATCGAGGTAGAGCGGCACGGTTTGCGAACACTGCTCGACGACGCGGCGCCCAAGGATGACTCCAAGCCTGATCGATTTCGTGAAGACATCGTAGGATGTGTATGAGGCGGCGTAAGACGAGTTCGCCATGGTTTTCTGCGCCCCAGCGCCTGGTTCGAGATAGCAGCCTTTGGCCTCTCTGAGCGTCGTCGAGCTCCCATTCCAAACAGCAAGCCGCATCGGGCACATCTTTACCGAAAGGTCGCTGCTCGGATCTCTCGCCACGGCGACGCAATGGGTGGCCGTATCGAGAATGCTCAGGAGCGCGACCTTATCGCCGCCGCGCACGAGCGCATGCGCTTCGCGCACTGGCGCATTGCCGAGCAGAAAACGCCGATCTCCCGCGGCGAGATAGCGGCGGTTATTGCTCTGGATCACATCGGCCCAAAGGTCGGCATAAATTCGATCTTGGGGCCCCGGAATTTGCAGGTCGCGATAAACGATCGGCCGCCAATTTTCCGGATGGGGCGTGAGCTCCTGCGCTTGGGCCGTCGCCGCCGCGAAACAAAGCGCCGCCGCCAGCAGGGCGCGTCGGCGTTTCAAGGCGGAACGATTTGGCGGGTGGTGCACTATGCTATATTATATAGTGAAGGCGCAAAGGCAAGTCGCTCATGGGGCCGAATTTCGATCGCGTTGCGGGGCGGATCCGCGCCCTCGACGAACTGCGCGGCCTCGCGATCCTGGCGGTCGTCGCGTCCCACACTGGTCTGGTTTTTGGGTCCGACCTGGCCGCAGTGCGCGTCTTGAGCGTTCCAGCGCTCGGCGTGGGCGTCGACTTGTTTTTCGTCATTTCCGGATTTGCCGCCGCCGAAAGCGCGAGGCGATTACGCTTGGAGGCGGATGGCGGCTTCTGGCGCGGCGCGATTGCGTTCTGGATCCGTCGAATTCTCCGGATCGGCCTGCCGGCCTGGGCCGTGATCGACCTGATCGCACTCTCTCAGGCGCACGGGATTTCGCTGGGCGAAACAGCAGACGATTTGAAAGCGGCCGCCGGCTTTTACGCAAATCTGTATTGGGCTCCCTGTTTTGATGGCGCGGTCGGCTGTGGCGCGCCGACGGCCACCTCGCATTTCTGGTCGCTCGCGAGCGAAATGCAATTCTATTTGGCGGCGCCATTTCTGATCGCGCTGAGCTCTAAACTGACGGCCGTGGTCTGCATGACGACTCTCGCCGCCGGCGCCCTGAGCGAACGCCCCTGGGGCGGCTTTTGGTGGACATTCCGCCTCGACGGCTTCGCTGTGGGCGTCCTGCTCTCGCTCGGCCTGACGAGGCAATGGCCCTTGCCGCGCTTTAGCAAGGCCATCGCCGCTTTTTGGCTCGTAGCTGCGTCAATTCTCGCGCGCGTGTTTGGAGCTTTGGCCTCAGGATCGGTGATCGCCATGGTCGCGATCATATTCGGACTTGTCGTCGCCTCGGCCATCCAACAAAGACCTCAGCCTCAGGGAGGAAGCGTGCTGCAAAGACTTGGCGAGCTATCTTTCTCGATCTATCTCGTGCATCTCCCAATTATGTCTGGGATCCATCAGTCGCTTGGCGACCTGGCGCCACCGATCCTGGTTTTAAGCATTGCAGCAGGCTTAACCGTGGTTCTTGCTTTGCTGCTCGAAGCTCTCCTGACAAGGCCGGCGCAAATTCTGGGAAAGCGCATCTCGGAATGGGTGTGCGACCGAGCCGAACGGACGCTGACGCGCGTCGCACTGTGATGACGCACAAGGAAACGGTCCTCAGTGTCGTCTCACTGCGCCTTCTGGGCCCCCCGCAGAAAAGCCTGGGTCCTGCGCAGCCGTACTTGTCGATTTTCTGATCCACCAATGCCGGTGTCGGGAGTTCAACGTTCCGAGCACAAACGCTTGATGCGCCGTTCCCTTTGGTCGATCTTCCCCCATCCGGGCTCCGGAAAGCTTCCGCGCCCGTCCAGCGCCGATGAGGTCGATCGCGTCGCTGGGCCAGGAAGTGTCACCCTGCAACGGGTCAGTAGGGCGTCGTGCGCGGTCCCCACGGCGACCATGAAAAATAATCCTTCGGAGAGGATTCAGGAGCAATCCACGGCGCCTGGGCTTGGGGCGGGGCCGTTTGCGCCATGCGCCATGCGCCGCGCTCATAGAAGAAGTTCACGGTTTCGCGGAACAACCGACGATCCTGCGCGTCGAGGAAATCCGTCGCGCAGTGCACGACGCGTCCGCGAGCCGGGACAATTCGTCCGGTGATGTCGTCCAAGGCCCCCGAGCGACAGGCGAAGAGCCGAACGCGTACCGGCCCGCGACCGGAGCCCTTGGGATCACCAACGATGAGGGCCAAGGGATCGCCGTCGGACTGCTCGCTCGACGCCCAGGAGCGCTGGAAGGCGTGATTCGCCTGGGCCTGGGTGGGATAGGCGACATGGCTTGCCAGAACTGGCGCGAAAGCATCCGGCGCGTCGGCGTATGCGAGACGGCCGGGAACCACCTCCCGGGGCGCGAGAAGTCGATCGCGCGCAGGCGCCTCGGCCATAGAAGCGTATTGAGCCCTTGGCGCCTCGCAGCCGACGAGGCCGCCCAAGATCAAGGGAGCGATAAGAAGGGCAGCGTGCGCGGGCATCTCTCTACCATATAGTATGATAGAGGACTCTAACCCGATTTTGAGCGCGAGAGCAAGTCGCTCGCCGTCCTTGCTCAGCGGCTTGAGGCCGACCCTTCAGCCTGCTTGGCCCTCAAATCCCAGGGCATCATGAACTGACTGGACCATAATCCCTTATATTGCTTGCGAGCCTGATCCTGCAGCTGGCTGTAGGCGCGCACCTCCTGGCCCTCGGCAATCGGCAAGACAATCGCGAGGCCTTCTTTCAACATGTCGGCCGCGAGATCCTGATGCTCTGACGACGCGCAGCGGGATAGAAGCTGGCCGGCCGTTTCCCGCAAAGCATTGCAGGATACCCATTTGCCGAGGGTCGCGTTCGTGAGCCAAGCGATTGCGACGGCGCCGCAAGGCCAGGATTGACGATTCAAATTCGCGGTCTGCATCGCCAAGCAGGAGTCGACGCCATAGAGCCGGTACCTTGCGCCGGTCTCTATGTCGCGAAAAGACGTCGCGTCGATCACTTCGACACGCATGGGCGTCGATTGCAGCGCGCTCTGCGGCGTGTAGACGCTTGCTTCCTCAGCGCTGGCGACGCTCAGCCTAAGGCCAACCGCAAGCAAGGAAATCAGCATTTGACGGATCATTCGGGAAGGCCGCTGCCGGCTTCTGCCCGCGGCGGGTGCGCATCGATGCGAATGATTTCGAGGTCGGTCGAATAGACCCGGTCGCCGCCCTTCTCGTAAGAGTTTGATCGGATGCGGCCGTCAATCGTGACCTGATATCCTGGCTTTACCTGCGCCAAGACAAAGTCGCCAATTTTCTTGTTAAACGTATAGGCCGTCAGGAAATCCGTTCGCTTCTTTCTCTCTCCAGTCTCGCGATCCGTCCAAATATCGTCGACTGCGACCGTGAGGACTGTCTTTGGCGCGTTGTCGCCGAATCGACGGGGATTTTGCGAGACGTTTCCGGAAATGATGAAGAGATTTCGAGAGGTCATGGCGCTTGCGTCCGCTGCTGAATGCTATATCATATATTTTAGCATAGCGCCGCAACGTTCGGAAGGCGCTTTCCATCCCTCTGGACCATGGCCATGCTTGAATCCGTCATTGTCCAAGATGCGATCGAGCGTCGCATGACTCGAGCGAAAATCGTCGCCGGGTCGCAACGAGAAGATGGACGGCGCTCATGCGCCGCCGTCCTCGAACCTCCACACCGGGATGCCGAGCTTGCGCGCCTTGTCGGCAAGATTTGCGGAAACGCCCGAGCCGGGGAAGACGATGACACCTATTGGGAGTGTCTCGAGGATCTGATCGTTGCGCTTGAAGGGGGCCGCCTTGGCGTGGCGGGTCCAGTCTGGCTTGAACGCTATCTGCGTGACTTTGCGATTATTCGCCCAGCAGGAGGCAATGAGTTCCGCTCCCTTGGGCGACCCGCCATGCAACAGCACCATGCCGGGATGTTTGGCGAGAGCCTTGTCGAGGCGATCCCAGATCGCGCGATGGTCGTTGAAGTCGAGCCCGCCGGTGAAAGCGATCCGCGGCCCGGCCGGAAGGAGCGGCTCAGACTCTATCCGGCGCTTGGCGGCGAGAAAGTCGCGGCTGTCGATCATGGCGGCCGTCAAGGATCGATGATTCACCTTGGAGCCCGAGCGGGGACGCCAGGACGAGCCAGTGTGCACTTCGAAGGCGTCGGCGGCTTGGTCGCGGAAGAGTTCCAGGCTGTCGCGGCGTTCGAGCAGCGTTTGCCCCTCGCAGATCAGGCGCTCCAGCTCCACCGAGCGGATTTCCGAGCCGTCCTGTTCCTTTTGGCTGCGCCGCTGTGCCTGCTCATTGTCGTCGAGCTCCCGCTCAACGCGAAGCACTGCCCGGTGGAAGAGGTTGACAGTCGACCAGAGCAGTTCCTCGAGATCGGGCTCCAGACGCGTGTCCGTGAATGTCACCAGGAGGGCATCGAAGATGTCAGCGACGGCGCCGGTAATCGCTTGGGCGTCGGGCAGCGGCCGGGGGTCGGGCTCGTCCTGGAAGGGCCGGTAGCCATAGAGTTGAAGCTCGGCGAGAACGCGCTCGGTCGAGGAGGCGGCAGGAATTGTCTCGAGGCCTTGGTCGTTGAATTTGGTCGTCATTGGCGCTCTCCTTCGTCGGATCGGCCGCGACCCTCGCGGCCTTCGTGGCGACAGAAGGCGCGGGCGGGACCGGCTGGCACCGGGCGCGCAGCGACCGGCCGCAGCGTAGCGAAGGATGGCGAAGCGCCGGCTATTTTGGTTCGCGCTGTAAAGCGCCCGCAGGGCGCGACGGAAAATAGCCGGCCGCAGCCATTGCCTAAGCCGGCGCGCCCGACGCAAGGGTCGCCCTCTCAGAAGGCCGGGACGCGGCAGGCTCCGAGAAGGAAAAGAAGATAATTAATGCAATCGAGTGAGGGCAGGGGATGGGGCGCTCCTTGCGTCGCAAGCCGACATCACCGCACCGGCCTCATGAACCGGCTGATGTCCTGAGGGGCGAGTTGGCCTCTGATCGCCGCTTGCAACCGGGCCTTGCAAAGGCGGCGGAGATCATCGTTGAAGTCGCCAAGTTCGGAGGTGAGAACGACGGCCTCAATTCCCGCGGCCGTCGCGCGGTCAAGAAGGGTCACTGATGCCCTTTCGCCGGCGGAGTCCTTGTCGCGCAGGACATAAAGGCGGCGCAAGGTCTGAGGGAAATGGATAGCGGCGAGATGGGCGGAAGAGAGCGCCGCGATCATCGGCATGCTGGACAGAAGACATCGAACCGAGAGCACGGTTTCGATCCCTTCGCCAGCCGCCATCACGTCGAGCGGCCCGCCAAATCGGACGCCATGGCCGAGCAACTCGCCCATGGCGCGTCGAGGGGAGGCGATCGGCGCCTTGCCGCGCCCCGATCTGTCGAGCCATGTGCGATGCACGCCGGTGATCTTGTTGTCGCGATCGGTGACCGCCGCGATCATCGCGGGCCAGGTTTCAGGGGCGAACCCGTCCCCGGATCGATAGTAGCAGCGTGGATGAAAACGGAGGCTTTCGAGATTCCGTGGCGTTGCGATCCCCCGATGATGCAGATAGCGCTCGGCCAATGTGCCGGCGATCGGCCGTGACAAGGCAAACAGGCGGCGCGCCGAATCCGGAGAGCCTGTCGGCCGCTGTTTGCGATCGAGCCTCTGCTTCGACCGTGGATCAGCGCGTGGCAGGCTGAGGAATCGCCGCGCTTCGTCGAGAACGTCCGAGAAATCTTTCAGACCCACGCTTTCGCGAATAACGTCCAGGAGGTCGCCGTAGTCGCCCGAGGCCGCATCAGTCCAATGCCCCGCTGCGCCCTTGCCGCTCTCTGGACCCGTCAACCGAACGAACAGGCTGCGACCCGGCGTATTGCGGGCGTCGCCAACGATCCAGTAACGGCCGTGGCGGCGCCCGTTCGACAAATAGTATCGGCAGACCGCCTCGGCGTCCTGGGCAAGGCGGCGCGACAAATCCGACGCAACTGAACTCGACATGGAATCTCCTCCAACAAAAAAAGGGCCCGCCATTTCTGGCGAGCCCATGCGCAGTTGACCTCTTGAAGGTCTACTCGGCGGCGACGCTTTGAACGTCGTCGACCGGCGCCGGCTCGGCATCGTCATCAGACGCAACAATTTCGTCGAAGGCGGGATCGCCTTCCGCCGTTGCGCCTTCCTCGATCGCCGCGGCTTCCTCCGGCGCTGAAGAAGAGCTTGCTTCCAATGAAGCGTGCGGCCCGTGGCCCGGGGTTCGCAGCGGCTCGGGCAGCCAGCCCGCGCCTGTCAGAAGCGTTTCCGCTTCCCGCGCCATATCGCCCTTCTTGAGCGTCTCGATCCGTCGGGCGACATCGGCGCCTTTCGCCTCGCGAACTGCCTGGACAATGCGCGCCTTGGTGACCCGGCCGAGGAAATTGTCGACCGTGGGTGTCCACCCCGTTCCTGCGACGTCGAGAGAGAGCGCCGAGGCGAGACGGTCGGCATGGGCGATTGCCCGTGGCCGGCGGCTCCAGGGCTCGTGCACGGCGTTCAGGGTCAGAGAGACACAGTGCGCGAACAGACGCTGGCGGGTATCGGCATCGAAGGTCGGCAGTACGTCCCACAGGTCCTGCGGCTCCGCCGGCAATTGCTGGTACCAGTCGAGATGGCGGGCGTCGACCTTTGCCGCGAGCGGCGTGTCGGAGAGTCCCGGCGCCTGGGCGCCGAAGGAGACGTTTTTGGCCTCGATCTCAAGGCAATTATCTACGGCGTACCGATAGAAAAGCCGCAGGCACATGGCGTGGAGGGCCAAGAGGTGTGCGATCGCCGGATCCTTGCCGACCGCCTCGCGCAGCGCCAGCGTACGATAGGCCGTCAACTCGGTGAGCAATTTGTCGGGCAGGGGCCTGAGCCCTTCTTCCTCCTCGTCCGCAGCGGTCGCAGATCGCCCGTCTGCGTTCTCGTCGAGTTCGCTACAAGAGGAGACAGAAGTCTCTGCACGCGCGGCGTAGCTCGCCGCCCCGGTCTCGACCGCGGGCGTCTCAGGTTCTTCGATTGGAGCTTCGTCCTCCGGCCGCACATAGCCGCGCTCGACCCGCGGACGTCCGCTCCCATCGATGCTTAGAAAGACGCCGGCGCGGGCGATCTCCTCTGGGGCATAGAGAACCAGGCGATCCTCGAAAGCTTCGAGCGCCGCCTCAATCTCGGCGAGACGCGCGTCGACCTCGTTGGGGATTTCTTCCGCCTCCGAATACGCCGCTTCCAATTGTTCGGCCTCGTTCCGGAGCGCCTCGCGAGCCGCTGCTTCGTCCTCGGTTAAAGGCTGGCGCTCGCCCTGAAGATGGCGGAGCCCATAGGTGTGACCGTAAGGGAAATCGATGGCCGTCTCGACCCATTTCCAGCCTTCCGCCCGAAGGGGCTCGGCGTCGCGGGCCAGCTTCTCGGCGACGAGCCGTTCGAGCAGGGGAACGTCCTGGAGCCAGCCGCCGTCGTCGCTCTGGAAGAGGTCGCGCATGATCGGCCCGCCGGCGGCGTTGTAGTCCTCCGCCGCGTAGAGCGCCCGTTTGTCGGAGGCGCGGACAGCGTCCTCGGTGAGAAGCCGGCGGATCTGATAGGCTTCCTTGTTGTAGGAGCGCTGGATCGCCTCCCAGACCTGTTCCTGGCGCTCATGGTCGGGGTTCACCGTGAAGGCCATCAGCTGGTCGAGGGTCATGCCGTCCTCGGCATAGACATCGAGAAGCGCAGGTGACACCGAGGCCAGCCGCAAGCGCTGTTTGACGACTGCGACGCTGACGAAGAAGGCGGCGGCGATCTCCTCCTCGCTATTTCCTTTCTCGCGCAAGGTCAGGAACGCGCGGAACTGATCGAGCGGATGCAGCGGCGCACGTTGGACGTTTTCCGCAAGACTGTCTTCTTCCGCGATTCCGTCTGTCCGCACCACGCAAGGGATAGGGGCGTTGCGGGCCAGGCGCTTCTGCTTCACGAGAAGCTCCAGCGCTCGGTAACGGCGCCCGCCGGCGGGGATTTCGAACATGCCGGTTTCGGCGCCTTGATCGTCGAGCACCGGCCGCACGGTGATGCTCTGCAAGAGCGTTCGACGGGCAATATCTTCCGCCAGCTCTTCGATCGAGACGCCCGCCTTGATGCGGCGGACATTCGCCTGCGATAGCACCAGCTTGTTGAAGGGGATATCGCGTGAGGCGCTCAACTGGATTTTCTGCACCGACTTTGTCATTTCTTCAACTCCGCGACGGGCGACCGAGAGCCTCTCTCTCGACTTGCAACCGTCACGAAGCGCAGCGCCGCCCTCTAACTCTTGAGGACGACGCCGCGAAAACTTAATCGGGTCGGGAGCCTCCGCGACAGCTGCAGGCTGCACGAAAAGCTTTCAACGACGTGGATGTCAGGAGGCGCGCTCGAAGAGTTTCTTGGCGCGCGCCTCGAAATCGAGCCGGGCATCCTGGTGGGTCTTCCCGCGCGCGACAGCCGTGATGCCTTGCACGAAATCGAAGACGCTCTCCGGCTTGCGGCCCTCTTCGGTCAGGACCGCCTGGATGATCTTCGCCGTCTCGGTTTTCGAGAACCCGCGCTTGCGCAAGAATTCCGAGCGGTCGTCATCGCTGCGAGCGACGATCCGCTGCCGCGCCGCCTTGACGCCGTTGATGAAGGGCAGGGGTGAGGAATTGGCGAATCGGGTCAACGCCGGCGCCGCCTCATGCGCGAAGCGTGCGGCGGCGTATTTTGAGTGGCGGATCGTAATCTCCTCGAAATCCTCAACGCCCCACAGATTACGGTTTTGACACACGGCGCGCAGATAAAAGCTTGCAATTCCCAGCGTCTTCGCCCCCACTTCTGAATTCCAGCAGTAGAAGCCGCGGAAGAAGAGATCGGGCGAGCCGTCGGCAAGGCGGCCAGCTTCAATCGGGTTCAAGTCGTCGACGAGAAAGAGGAAGACATCGCGGTCGGAGGCATAGAGCGTCGTTGTCTCCTCGGTGACGTCGACATGGGGATTGTAGATCCCAGTCGACCAGTCGAGAACGCCCGGCACTTTCCAGCGGGTGTCGCCCACGCCATCGCCAGCGATGCGCTGGACGGCGGAGACGAGCTCATGGTCGTAGATTCGGCCATAGTCGGGACCGGTCACCGCGCGCAACTCAACGCGGCCGCTTTCGATCTCCAGTGTCTTGACTTGCTCGGCGCGATGGGCAGTCAAGCCATACTGCAGATTGATCCCGGCGAGCGGGGCCGGGAGCAGGCGAAGGTAAGCCGCCGGCGCGCCGACGAGGGTCGCGAGCTGGCTGAAACTCCAATGCGTCATGGCGACTGGATTGTCTGAACCCGGCATTGCAAGTAAAAGGCGTTCAGCGTCGTCGCGGTCCGCTTGCATCCGGATCGCGGCGCTCTCGATTGTCCGCGTGCGGCTACACTCAGTGCGGCCACGCACGGCGGCGAACAGATCCGACAGGGAGAGGTAGCGCTCGTCAGAAGGCCTGGAAAACCACTCTGACGACACGCGGCCAATGCGCTCGCCGCGGCTAGAATCTACCTTGTAGGCACCGGTGAACCCGCGGGCGTTGTTGAGCATATCTGATTGCATCATGGTCCTCTCCGCGACGGAGAACCGGGAGCCTCTCTCCCGTCAACCCGTCACGGAGAAACCAATCCATACTCTAACACTATGCTCACCGCCAAGAAGCGACAAAGTCTGGAGTCGTTGGGCCCTCCGTCCCGACGAAAAGCCCCCATAAACTTCCAGATGAGCGCTCGATTTTGACCTTCGCGGCAGCTACCATAAACCGCACCGTCTAGTCTAATTCAGACCAAATTTTGTGGCTTTCCCTCACGCGCCGCTGGGTGCTGTATCCGCGGGCCAAACAGGCCCTCGACCGTTTGGGGCTCCTGCTCGACCATCCTCGGGGAACGAGGATGCCATCCGTTGCGATTTATGGCGACAGCGGCATGGGCAAAACCATGATCATGAAGCGATTCCGTGACGAACACCCGGCGGGCTTCAATGCGGTCACGGGAGCGCTCCGAACGCCTGTGCTCGCGATGGAGATGACCAGTCGACCTGGAGAACGCCGCTTCTATGCTGAACTGCTCACGCTCCTCGGCGCGCCACAGCGCCTCCCGTGCAGACATTGCGCCGATGGAGCAGTCTGCATTGCGGATCATGGAGGCGATCGGCGTTCAGGTGCTCGTTATCGACGAAGTCCATAATATTCTCGCGGGCTCCTATCGGGAACAGAGGGTTGTGCTCAACACCCTTCGATTCTTGAGCAATCGCCTCCAAATCTCGCTCGTCTGCTTTGGCGTCAACGAAGCGCGTGAAGCGATCAGCGGCGATGTTCAACTCGCCCGCCGTTTTGAACAGTTCACGTTGAACCGTTGGGCGGCGGATGAACAATTTGAAGCGCTCGTCGCGTCCATTCTGCGCAACACGCCGTTACGCAATCCGTCCGTGCTCAGCCCGAATTCATTGCGTTGGATGCTGCAGGTGACCGAGGGCATCACGGCAAACATCTTCCATTTGATCAACAATCTCGCCGTAGAGGCGGTTGAAACTGGAAGAGAGCAAATCTGCGACGAGGCCGTCGAGAGTTGGCGGCCGGAAATCGATATGGAAGCGGCATTCGCATGACGCCGGAACTTCCTCGTTGCGGCCAACTCCCGGTCGTGCTTCCACCCATGACAGATGAGCTTTTGTCGTCATGGATCTGTCGGCACGCCGTCTTTTATGGCGTTCCGCCTGTCACCATGCTTCGACATTGTCTGTCTGATGCGTCAGCGATGCGCGCGATCGATCTCGGCCTGACTACAGAACAAGGCGCTCATATCGCTCACACGTTCAGAACGGACGCGTCCATCGTTCGGCGGATGAGTTTTGCAAATTTTTCCCCAGAGTCGCATCGATTGATCGCTGCAAAGTCAATGCAGTTCTGTGCGAATTGCCGACGCCAGGCGAATTCGAATGAACCGGAGCCTGTGCGACGAAGTCAACTTCTCGGATGGCGCATCACATGCTCGCAATGCGGTTCGTCGCTTAGCGCCAATGAAGGGAATGCGATCGCGTCACCTATCAACTCATATTGGACCGAAGCGCTCAATGGCCAACGTCTGATTAACGACGAAGCGGAACATGGTGTTCAAAGCTGGGCGCCGCCATTGGAACTGGCGCGTCTCCTGCTGATGCAACGCGACCCACGAACAACACATTTGAAGCGCAGCGGTAGCTTCCGGCTTCTTGGCCTCATCGTTCCGGAAACGGACTCCGTTGTCGTGGCTAGCCAGGTCTCGCTGCCTTCCCCGGCAAGCCCGATCTTGCCCCTATGCGTCCGGACTGCACTTCTCGCGGGAGTCTCGATCGTCGATCGCGAGGGACCGGCTATGCTGGGATGGCTGCAAAGCAAAACCATTGGTCAGAACCGTACGCGCTTCAGCGAACTCGCCACGACCATGCTCGGCATTCCGCCCGAGTCTGCAGCATTATCATTATTGCAGCATATTTGATAATTTTGCCCCAAAAGATTCTCCAATTTGCTGCAGTGACCGGCGAGAACTGGCGCATTATTGCAATTAAGTGCAACGTGACAGCCTAGAGGGTGTTATGCACTCTGGATGATGAACTCCGCGGCGCGCTTGAGCATGAGACATGCGAAAGCGACGACGTGTAGTCCTGCGAGGGTCTGAGCATAGCGCTCGTAATCTTTGACGAGCCGCCTGCATCGCGTCGCCCAAGCGAATGAACGCTCGACCACCCAGCGCTTGGGCAGCAGCACGAAGCCCTTCTTCGCCTCGGCGAGTTTGACGACGCAAAGCTCGGCGCCCTGCGCCTTTGCCGCCTCGTACGCCTTTTCGCCGGTGTAGCCCTGATCGACATAAACGAGTTCGACGCTTTCGCCTGTCACATCCTGCACGGCTGCGATGAGCTTGCCGACCTCGGCGCGGTCGTCGACGTTGGCCGGCGTGACATGCAGCGCCAGTAGATGGCCCAATGTGTCGACCGCCATGTGCAGCTTCGAGCCACGCTTGCGCTTTGCGCCGTCATAACCGGCTCGCGGGCCGCTCTCCGGGGTCGACCGCAAGGTGCGGCTGTCGATGATCGCCGCCGTCGGCTCGGCAGCCCGCCCGGAGGCGACGCGCAAGACGGCGCGCAAATCCTGCGCCAGCGCCTCGAATACGCCCGCCGCCAGCCAGCGCTGCGATTGCTGATACACGGCCGACCACGGCGGCAGATCATTAGGCATGGCGCGCCATGCGATGCCGTAGCGCAGCACGTAACGTAGCCCGTTGAACAGTTCGCGCAGCGAATGTCGACGCTGCGGCGCGCTTTCGTCCATGAGCGTCAGATACGGCGCAACCAGCGACCACTCTTCGTCGTTGACGTCAGACGGATAAGGCTTCCGAATCGGAGACATCCGATTCTACTAAGGCAATCAACGACCAAAGTACATAACACCCTCTAGGTCTCACATTGGACTGTAAATCGACAAACAGGCCTCGCGATCGAGGCAAAGAAGGTATCCGTTTTCTGGTGGCGGTATGGTGTTACGCTACACAGCAGGAATCCGAGAAAACGCAGCCTGATCAATTGCGCTTGTTATATCATTGAGACAGCATGAATCATCGTCTCGGCGACACCAGCTGGAGTTAAATCGAGATACTCATCCGCGCTGCGTCTTCGATTAATCCAAATGGCCCGCAGCCCAAACGACGCCGCCCCCGCAATATCCCATCGGTTTGATGAATAAAATACCAGCTCACTCGGATCCTTTCGCCATCGATCCAGGAGAGCATAAGCTCTTGGGTCTGGCTTAAAGACCCTCGCTTGCTCAACCGAAATGACTTCGTCAATCATATGACCGATCTCAGAGCCCGCCAACGAGGCCTCTAGCATCCGTCGGGGAGCATTGCTAAATATCACGACCTTGCGATCAGCTGATTTCAACCGCTCGAGTGCTGGGAGTACGTCAGGAAATATCGTCAGCCGTACATACGCTTTGAGAAGTTCCGTGCGAATGGAATGGTTCGCGCCAAAGCCAAGAGTTTCAAGAGCAAAATCCAATGCTCTGGCGGTCAGCACGTCGAACGGCTCGTAACGCCCGAGGCTGTTTAAGAACCAGGTATATTCGAGCTGCTTCGCGCGCCAGAGAGAAGCAAGCTGATCCGCTTTGTGCCCGAGGACGTCTGGATAACTGAGGGTCGCAGATTGGACATCAAAGATAGTCCCGAAGGCATCAAAGGCGTCTATTCGAACAGACACTGCGTTTGCTCCAACTGATGCGCCCATACGCGGGTCTTCTAGTCGCTGAAATTCTCCGCTTTAGGGTGATTTCTGCGCGCCTCCACTTCGGGCCTTTATCCATGTCCTATAGGTGCCTGGCGTCATTCCTGAATACCGCAGAAAAGCGCGACGAAAGCTGGTTTGATCCGCATATCCTGATGTCTGCGCCAGTTCCTTGATTGAGTGCCCTGTCGTTTCAAGCAACGTCCGCGCCTTCTCGAAGCGCACCCGGTCGATAAAACTTTTGGGTGTCTCTCCCGAGACTTCTTTGAGACGCCTATGGAGAGTTCTTTCTGAGGAATTAAGTGCGACGGCGAGTTGCCGAGCCGTAAGCGGTGCGTCGCCAGCCTGGCGAATGACGCGCTCTGCTTCCAGCAAGAACTGGTTGGACGCGGCCAAATGACCAGGAGGAATATAAACCGTCTGAGTGGACGGCGTGGTATCGACAACCGTGAAATCTGCCGCCTTTTTCGCCGCATCATCGCCGCAAAGGGAGCGAATGACCCGTAGCGAGAGATCGATCCACGACAAGGGACCGCCGGCAGTGACGATACGATTATCTTCGATAAGAGACGCGCCCCAGACAACCTGTGCGCGGGGATAATGGCCTTTTAAATCGTCGTGACGCCACCACGTGGTTGTGCACCGCCTTCGGTCTAGAAGGCCAGCTTGTCCAAGAACGAAAACTCCGTTGCAAGAGGCGCACACGGTGGCTCCAAGTGCGTGTTGATGCCTCAACCATGCTGCGACTGCACCGATTTCAGGTGAGAGATCGAGTCGATTTGTTCCATCACAGATGTAACCCGGAACAATGATCGCGCCGCAGGATTTGATCGACTCGAGGCCTTTGGCAACCTCCAGGCGCCTTCCGTTTCCGTCTTGGAATGGCTCTCCGCTGAAGCTGGCGGTGACAACCTCAAATGGGAGCGGTTTGGTCGGCTTTGCGAGCATCCGGAGGCCCATCGTGAGCAAGTCGGAAGCGCCAAGAAACGCCGATCCGATGCAGTTGCGGTAGCCGAGAACTACGACATCCATGGCACGCCCCAATGATTGGTTGGCAAACTTTGTATCGAATCTGGCAGATGCGCTGGCAGACCCGGTATCATTATTGTCTAACCAGACTAGCTGCAATCAATCGCAAGGTCGAGCACATTTGCGTCACCGGAGGAAACGTTTCCCCCCGGGAAAACGGAGGATCAATAATGAGCATATCAACGCAGACTGCGGTCGGCGTGGCTGACGACGCCAAGCCAATCGTTGACCTCAGAGGCCTATGGATCGGACTTGCTCTTCTCAACAGCTTCTATCTGATCGTGCGCATCTACGAGCAAATCTACGGCTGGCGCGCGGGGCTCGATTCCTTCGCGCCCGAGTTCCAGACCTACTGGATGTCGATCCTGTGGACGGAAATTCCGCTGGAGCTCATTTCAGGGCTGGCGCTCGCCGGCTATCTCTGGAAGACCCGCGTGCGCGACATGTCGACCGTCACGCCGCGTCAGGAGATGCGCTCCATCGTCGATAATGTGAAATGGCTCGTCTGCTACGCCGCGGCGATCTACTGGGGCGCCTCCTTCTTCACCGAGCAGGATGGCACTTGGCATATGACGGTGATTCGCGACACCGACTTCACTCCGTCGCATATCATCGAATTCTACATGAGCTATCCGATCTACTCGATCCTGGCGATTGGCTGTTTCTTCCATGCGAAGACGCGGATCCCCTACTTCTCGAAGGGCTATTCGCTCGCCTATCTGATCGTGTCGATTGGCCCATTCATGATCATCCCGAACGTTGGTCTCAATGAATGGGGCCACACCTTCTGGTTCATGGAAGAGCTGTTCGTGGCTCCGCTGCACTGGGGCTTCGTGTTCTTCGGTTGGATGGCTCTCGGCGTGTTCGGCGTCGTGTTGCAGCTCCTGCTGAACGTCCATCGACTGCTCGGCAAGGAAGGCGTCGCCCTTCTTACTGGCGAGTAATGCCTGTTCCCCGCGTTGTCCGTCGGACCTCCTAACGAAAGTCAGCACGGGGAATGTATCCATTGCTCCCAGGGATGTTTACCCCTCTCGGCGGTTCCCAGGCCGAGAGGGGACTTAACGACCGTTAGCCCACGATCCGATTTTTAGCGACCGCAGAGTAGCGAACCACCAAGCACAAGCAAGAGCCAAGACCCGATCAGCGCTAAGGGGTGCATTATGAATTCCGTATGGAAGCGTCTATCGCCATGGATCTTCTTTTGCGTCGTCGTTGGTCTGCTGGTTTCGACGTTCTACCTTCAAAGCCAGCGCAAGAACGTTGGTCTAGAGATGACCTATAGCAATTTCTTATCCCAACTGCACGAAGGTCGCATCCATGATGTCACTCTTTCCGGTCAGAAAATAACCGGTCACTTCACCGATAACCGCACCTTCCAAACTTACTCGCCGCCGCACACAAACGTATCTGAGAGGCTTTTAAGTTCTCACGTCGAAATCACAGTAAGGCCTGAAAGCGCAGGGACACGGTTTTGGTGGACTGCTCTGACAATCGGGTTACCAATTATCTTAATCGCGATTTGGGCTTACCTCTGGCGTCTCTCGCAAACCGGCGGGCTCAGCGGTATCCGATCAACGGGACTCGGGAAATCGAAAGCGAAACTTGTTACGGAGATGTCTGGCAAGGTGACGTTTGAAGACGTCGCAGGCGTGGACGAGGCCAAGGAGGACTTGCAGGAAATCGTCGAGTTCCTGCGCGATCCGGGCAAGTTCCAGCGGCTGGGCGGCCGCATTCCGCGCGGCGTGCTGCTGGTCGGCCCGCCCGGCACGGGTAAAACCCTGCTGGCGCGCGCCATCGCCGGCGAAGCGGGCGTGCCCTTCTTCTCGATCTCGGGCTCCGACTTCGTCGAAATGTTCGTCGGCGTCGGCGCCAGCCGCGTGCGCGACATGTTCGAGCAGGCCAAGAAGAACGCGCCCTGCATCATCTTCGTCGACGAAATCGACGCGGTCGGCCGTCATCGCGGCGCGGGCCTCGGCGGCGGCAATGACGAACGCGAGCAGACATTGAACCAGTTGCTCGTCGAGATGGACGGCTTCGAAGCGAATGAGGGCATCATCCTCATCGCCGCGACGAACCGCCCCGACGTGCTCGATCCGGCGCTGATGCGTCCAGGCCGTTTCGATCGGCAGATTCAGGTTCCGAATCCCGACTTCATCGGTCGCGAGAAGATCCTGAAGGTTCACGCCCGCAAGGTGCCGCTGGCGCCGCATGTGGATCTGAAGGTTGTCGCGCGCGGCACGCCGGGTTTCTCGGGCGCCGATCTGATGAACCTCGTCAACGAGGCCGCGCTGCTGGCCGCGCGCCGCTCGAAGCGCATCGTCACGAAGCAGGAGTTCGAGGACGCGCGCGACAAGATCCTGATGGGCGCCGAGCGTCGAACCCTCTCCATGACGGAAGAGGAAAAGAAGCTCACGGCCTATCATGAAGGCGGCCATGCGCTGGTTCAGCTCACAGTTCCGGGGGCGATGCCGATCCACAAGGCGACGATCATCCCGCGCGGCCGTGCGCTGGGCATGGTGCAGGGCCTTCCCGAGCGCGACCAGATCTCGCAGACCTATGAGCAGCTGACGGCGATGCTGGCGATCGCCATGGGCGGCCGCGTGGCGGAGGAGCTGGTGTTCGGCCACGACAAGGTGACGTCCGGCGCGGCGAGCGACATCCAGCAATGTACGCGGGTGGCCCGGGCGATGATCACGCAGCTCGGCTTCTCGGACAAGCTGGGAACGGTCGCTTACGCTGAACCTCAGCAAGAGCAGTTCCTGGGCTATTCTCTCGGTCGTCAGCAGTCCCTGTCAGAGGAAACGCAGCAGACGATCGACGCGGAAGTGCGCCGTCTCGTGCAGGAAGCCTATGACAAGGCGAAGCAGATCCTGACCGAGAAGCAGTCGCAGCTCGACACGCTGGCCAATGGCCTGCTGGAGTTCGAGACGCTGACGGGCGAGGAGATGCGGGGCCTTCTACAGGGCAAGCGTCCGGTGCGCGAAAACATGTACGGCGCACCTCCAGACGAAGGGAACCTGAATCCCGATCCGTCCAAAAATTCGGTGTCTCGAGCCAATCCCCAAGGAGCGATGGAGCCCTTGGCCGCGTATCGCGTCGGGGGGGAAGCAAGTCTAAGCGCCGATCAATCTGTTGGATAAAGCGGGTGAAAAAACGATGATGAGGTTGCTACTCGCATTCACCGCCGCAATCTGGCTTAAAACGCCGGTAGAAGCTCAGCAGGTTACGGGGGGCCCGATCCAGCAGATAGAGCAATGCGTTACAAAGATAGGTCCTGATGTCCTTACCTTTACATTCTACCAGCCGCTAAAATCTCGAAATCAATTTTGCGAGGAAATTCCCGAAACTGGTCCGACAATAATCGTAATCGACTCTATGCAAGATGAGCTGCGTGATATGACCATTGAGCTTCGTCTAATTAAGGCTACTGAAAACATAGACAGCGAGATGGTATGGGATGAAACATCACTTGAGGCATATCTCCCTCCCGCAAAATTCAACACCGGGACTCTTACGTACGAACACAATTTCTTGGAACGAGGGAAATATATTGCTCTTATTAGAGCGAAGGATCAAAATGGATCAAAAGAGTATAATGCAACTTTCGAGTTCACGGTTGGCGAGACGTCGACCCGAGAATTAATCACAACCATTTTCCTATCCATCAGCGCCCTTGGCGGTTTTTGGCTGTGGTATAGAAAGAAATTTAATTACGCGCATTGAGCTGCTGCCGGTTTCATGGACGCACCGAGTTAAGTTACTCTCACTTTGTTTTCGAACTCAACCGGGCTGACGTAGCCGATCGTGAATGCCTACGGACGGGATTGTAGAACCGCCCGACGGAATCGAAGACGTCCGCCCGAGCATCGTCGCGCGTGCGGTAGAGTTTCTTCCCTATCCGCTCTGTCTTCAGTGAAGAGAAGAAGCTCTCCATCGCCGCATTGTCCCAGACATTGCCGGATCGGCTCATCGAGCAAACGACGCCATTGTCGGCCATCAGGCGCTGGAACTGCTCGCTCGTATATTGGGCTGCCCCTGTCGGAGTGATGCAACAAGGCGTCCGGCTTCCCGGCTTCCCGCGACGCCAGATCGCCATCATCAATGCATCGGCGACAAGCCCAGCGGGCATTTCGGCCCTCATCGACCAGCCGACGACCCTTCGCGAAAATAGGTCGATGACTGCGGCGACGTAGAGCCAGCCTTCCGCCGTCCAGATATAGGTGAAGTCCGCGATCCACTGTAAGCGTCCTCCCGGCGCCATTCTAGCTGCGCGGGGCGCGCGTTTGGTAATGGTCGGACATGGATAGCAACATCTGTGTCTACGCCTATGCGCAGAACTAACCCGAACCAGTTCATAGAGGTCAGAGCCGAACGTCTCGAAGGCGCGCCGGTTGGAGAACGCCGGCGCTGGTCCGACGAGTTCAAGCATCGAGCCATAGCAGCGGCTCTGGAGCCGGGCACGAACATCTCGGCGCTGGCGCGTTCGTTGAATATTACGCCGTCGCAACTTTTCGCATGGCGGCGGACTGCGGTTTTGCGGATGGAGAGAATTGAGCGCCAGACGCCGGCGGAAACGCGGGCGGCCAAGACGCATCGGGTCGAGATCGAGACTGGCGGAGCGTTGGTGCGGGTGAGCGCGGACATTTCGGAAGCCGACCTTTGCCGTCTACTGCGCGCGGTGCGCGAAGCATGATCCCGCCCGGCGCAAGGGTTCTGTTGCGGGCGGCGGCGGTGGATTTCCGCAAGGGTCCGGAAGGACTCGTTTCTCTGGTTCGGGATGCCGGGGCCGATCCCTTTGACGGCTCTTTGTATGTTTTTCGGGCGAAAAGAGCGGACCGGATCAAGATCGTCTGGTGGGACGGGTCGGGTCTTTGTCTATTCGCAAAGCGTCTTGAACGTTCGCATTTTTGCTGGCCCATGGCGGGAAGCCACGAGATTCGTCTGAGTTACGCGCAAGTCATGGCGCTGGTCGAAGGGCTGGATTGGAAGCGCGTTCGCGCGGTGGATGTGCCGGCGCCGCAAAGCGGCGGCTAATGCGAGAAAGCTGCGCTTGAATCTCTGAAACGCCAAGAGAATATTGTACTTCGCGCGACGAAAGCGGTATCATGCGAGGCATGATAGAGCGCTTCGGCGTACTTCCAGACGACGTTGATCAACTTAAGGCGCTGGCGCTCGACGCGTTGGCGCGCGCTGCTCTTTTAGAGACGCAAGCTCGTTCCAACAAGATTGACGCCGAGGCTCTTCGTTCCCAGACTCTGAGCCTGACGGCGAAGGTTGAGGACCTCACGCAGACGAACGCGGCTGCGAAAGCCGAGATCGATCGGCTGACCTCGATCATCATGACCCTGCGTCGCGACCGCTTCGGCAAACGTTCCGAAAAGCTCGGCGCCGACGAGGCCGAGCAACAGAGTTTTGTCTTCGAGGAGGTCGAAACCGGTCTCGCGGCGATCGCGACGCGGCTGGCGGCGAAGGCGGACGCCAAGCCGCGCAAGACATCTCCCGACAAGCCGCGGTTCCCCTCGCATCTGGAGCGGGTCGAGGTGATCCTGGAGCCGGAGGTTCCGCCTGGCTTCGAAGGCAAGGAGCGGGTCAGGATCGGCCAGGAGGAGAGCGTCAGGCTCGACGTCGTGCGGGCGCGTTTCCGGCTGATCGTGACGATCCGGCCCAAATACGTCTACAAGGAGCCCGTCGCGATCGTGCAGGCGCCGGCGCCCGAACACATCGTCGAAGCCGGCCTGCCGACGGAGGCGCTGCTCGCGCACGTCGCGGTGTCAAAATACGCCGACGGCCTGCCGCTTTACCGCCAGGAGGCGATCTACGCGCGCGACAGCGTCGAACTCAGCCGTTCGCTGATGGCCCAGTGGATGGGAGCTGTCGGTTACCACTTCGAGCCGCTGGCGGCCTACGTGCTCGCGCGCATCCGCGAGGCCGAGAGGATTTTCGCCGACGAGACAACGCTCCCCACGTTGAACCCCGGCGCCGGAAAGACCAAGACCTCGTGGTTGTGGGCATATGCGCGGGATGATCGGCCATTTGGAGGGGCCGGACCGCCAATGGTCGCTTACCGCTACGAAGACAGTCGATCGGGTGATTGCGCGGCGCGCCATTTAGGCGATTATCGTGGCATCCTGCAATGCGACGGCTACGCGGGATATCGCAAGCTCTCAAGCGCCCCGCAGGCCAACGGTCTGCGCCTGGCCGGATGCTGGGCTCATCTGCGCCGCCGATTCTTCGACCTTCACGTCAACGGCGAGTCGCTCGTCGCGACGGCGACGGTCGAACGGATGAAGCATCTGTGGGCCGTCGAGGACAAGGTGCGCGGTCAGCCGCCAGAGGCGCGCCTGGCGGCGCGAAAGGCGACGTCGGCCGATATCGTGCGCGCGTTGTTCGATCTCTGGGAGCGCGAACTGCCACGCATCTCCGGCAAATCGAAATTGGCGGAAGCGATCCGTTATGCCCGATCGCATCGAACGGTTCTCGAGCGCTTCCTTGAGGATGGCCGCGTGGAAATCGACTCCAACATAGTCGAGCGAGCCATTAGGCCCCAAACAATCACGAGAAAAAACTCACTTTTTGCCGGTTCTGCCGGCGGCGGGCGGACATGGGCGTCCATCGCAACCATGCTGCAAACCTGCAAGATGAACGGCGTCGACTCTCAAGCCTGGGCGAAACAGACTCTGGAGCGAATCGCCAACCGATGGCCCAATAAGGACATCGAGGCGCTGATGCCGTGGAATTTCAAGCCCGCAGAGTGAACGCCGCCGAATCGACGCTTACGATCCACTTCTGGTTCGGCGTCGGCCAGCCCGGCGCGATCCTCGACTAGGGACATGCAGTAGGGCGGGCCGCCATCGTCCTCACCAAGCGAACATAAGGTCTAGGCTATGTTCGCCGTGGACGACATCGACGAGACGCTTGAAAGGCTCCCCAGGCGCGGTGCGCAGCTCGTTGGGGAGGTAGTCCAGTATAAAGACGCGTATCGGCTCTCGAAGACACTCCGCGTGCGGCTTTACTTGCTTCACGCCGCCGCAAAAGCCCGCCTTGTCGCAGCTTGAAACTTTTCCGCCCCCGTTCTGTGAGCCGTCCCGCGAGGCGCAACGTCGCTGTAGAGCGGCTGACCGTGGTTCTTCGAGAACACCGAATGATCCCAGACGGGATCGGATCCCGGGCCGAAGCAACCAGCGAAACAGCGGGTCGAAGTCCCCCCTTCCGAAAGTCGCGCACCATCGCTCGATGAGCGAGGGCATAAATTAATTCGCACGGCCGCGATTTCGGCGGTACGCAGCAGGCGTCATACCGGAGTATCTATAAAACGCTCGACGAAAGCTCGCCGTGTCCGAATACCCAGAATTCGCAGCTAGTTGCTTCACAGGAAAGTTGGTCGTCTCGAGCAACATGCGCGCGGTTTCGAAACGTACACGATCAATAAATTGCTTGGGCGTCTCGCCAGTCGCTTCTTTCAATCGCCGATTCAGTGTCCGATCCGAGGTCCCCAGCGTGCGGGCAAGATCCTGCGCTGTCACAGATTCTTCACCCGCAACTCTGACCGCATGTTCTGCCTCAAGCAAAAAAGAATTGGCTGTCGATAAATGACTAAGCGGAACATATACCGTGCGCGTTGAGGGCGCGGTATCGACGACAGCAAAATCAGCGGTTAACTTCGCTGCATCGTCACCACAAAGCGATCGAATAATATGCAAACACAAGTCAATCCACGACAGCGGACCGCCTGAGGTTACGATCCTTTGTTCCTCGATCAGCGGAGCACCCCATATCGCATTGGCTCTTGGATATCTTGCTTTCAATTCGTCGTGACGCCACCACGTGGTCGTGCAGCGACGTCCATCGAGCAAGCCCGCTTCGCCAAGAATGAATACACCGCTGCACGATGCACACACCAAGGCCCCCATGGCGTGCTGGCGACGAAGCCACGCTGCCAAAGTCGCAATCTCTGGCGTCGAAAGATACTCGGCATTATCATCGCAGAGGTAGCCGGGCACCAATATCGCAGTTGAACCAGTAAGCGCTGCTATGTCTGTTTCGACATTCAAGAGTCGCCCACTGCTATCCTCAAACGGTTTGCCATTAAAACTTGCGGTCAAAACCTTAAAAGGCCGATATCTGCCTTCCTTGCTTATAATTTGTGAGCCAAGCTTCAACATATCCACGGACCCAACGAATCCTGCTCCTAAACAGCCGTTGAAACCGAGGACGACGATTTCCATAGCGCGCCCGTTGGAAGTCGAAGGACTTGCTGTTGACACAAGCGCTGCATTCGGCAACGGAACGCAGGCTTGATACGCTATC
>NZ_AP027145.1 GCF_027925385.1 Methylocystis iwaonis | reverse complement strand
CTGAACTGCTCACGCTCCTCGGCGCGCCACAGCGCCTCCCGTGCAGACATTGCGCCGATGGAGCAGTCTGCATTGCGGATCATGGAGGCGATCGGCGTTCAGGTGCTCGTTATCGACGAAGTCCATAATATTCTCGCGGGCTCCTATCGGGAACAGAGGGTTGTGCTCAACACCCTTCGATTCTTGAGCAATCGCCTCCAAATCTCGCTCGTCTGCTTTGGCGTCAACGAAGCGCGTGAAGCGATCAGCGGCGATGTTCAACTCGCCCGCCGTTTTGAACAGTTCACGTTGAACCGTTGGGCGGCGGATGAACAATTTGAAGCGCTCGTCGCGTCCATTCTGCGCAACACGCCGTTACGCAATCCGTCCGTGCTCAGCCCGAATTCATTGCGTTGGATGCTGCAGGTGACCGAGGGCATCACGGCAAACATCTTCCATTTGATCAACAATCTCGCCGTAGAGGCGGTTGAAACTGGAAGAGAGCAAATCTGCGACGAGGCCGTCGAGAGTTGGCGGCCGGAAATCGATATGGAAGCGGCATTCGCATGACGCCGGAACTTCCTCGTTGCGGCCAACTCCCGGTCGTGCTTCCACCCATGACAGATGAGCTTTTGTCGTCATGGATCTGTCGGCACGCCGTCTTTTATGGCGTTCCGCCTGTCACCATGCTTCGACATTGTCTGTCTGATGCGTCAGCGATGCGCGCGATCGATCTCGGCCTGACTACAGAACAAGGCGCTCATATCGCTCACACGTTCAGAACGGACGCGTCCATCGTTCGGCGGATGAGTTTTGCAAATTTTTCCCCAGAGTCGCATCGATTGATCGCTGCAAAGTCAATGCAGTTCTGTGCGAATTGCCGACGCCAGGCGAATTCGAATGAACCGGAGCCTGTGCGACGAAGTCAACTTCTCGGATGGCGCATCACATGCTCGCAATGCGGTTCGTCGCTTAGCGCCAATGAAGGGAATGCGATCGCGTCACCTATCAACTCATATTGGACCGAAGCGCTCAATGGCCAACGTCTGATTAACGACGAAGCGGAACATGGTGTTCAAAGCTGGGCGCCGCCATTGGAACTGGCGCGTCTCCTGCTGATGCAACGCGACCCACGAACAACACATTTGAAGCGCAGCGGTAGCTTCCGGCTTCTTGGCCTCATCGTTCCGGAAACGGACTCCGTTGTCGTGGCTAGCCAGGTCTCGCTGCCTTCCCCGGCAAGCCCGATCTTGCCCCTATGCGTCCGGACTGCACTTCTCGCGGGAGTCTCGATCGTCGATCGCGAGGGACCGGCTATGCTGGGATGGCTGCAAAGCAAAACCATTGGTCAGAACCGTACGCGCTTCAGCGAACTCGCCACGACCATGCTCGGCATTCCGCCCGAGTCTGCAGCATTATCATTATTGCAGCATATTTGATAATTTTGCCCCAAAAGATTCTCCAATTTGCTGCAGTGACCGGCGAGAACTGGCGCATTATTGCAATTAAGTGCAACGTGACAGCCTAGAGGGTGTTATGCACTCTGGATGATGAACTCCGCGGCGCGCTTGAGCATGAGACATGCGAAAGCGACGACGTGTAGTCCTGCGAGGGTCTGAGCATAGCGCTCGTAATCTTTGACGAGCCGCCTGCATCGCGTCGCCCAAGCGAATGAACGCTCGACCACCCAGCGCTTGGGCAGCAGCACGAAGCCCTTCTTCGCCTCGGCGAGTTTGACGACGCAAAGCTCGGCGCCCTGCGCCTTTGCCGCCTCGTACGCCTTTTCGCCGGTGTAGCCCTGATCGACATAAACGAGTTCGACGCTTTCGCCTGTCACATCCTGCACGGCTGCGATGAGCTTGCCGACCTCGGCGCGGTCGTCGACGTTGGCCGGCGTGACATGCAGCGCCAGTAGATGGCCCAATGTGTCGACCGCCATGTGCAGCTTCGAGCCACGCTTGCGCTTTGCGCCGTCATAACCGGCTCGCGGGCCGCTCTCCGGGGTCGACCGCAAGGTGCGGCTGTCGATGATCGCCGCCGTCGGCTCGGCAGCCCGCCCGGAGGCGACGCGCAAGACGGCGCGCAAATCCTGCGCCAGCGCCTCGAATACGCCCGCCGCCAGCCAGCGCTGCGATTGCTGATACACGGCCGACCACGGCGGCAGATCATTAGGCATGGCGCGCCATGCGATGCCGTAGCGCAGCACGTAACGTAGCCCGTTGAACAGTTCGCGCAGCGAATGTCGACGCTGCGGCGCGCTTTCGTCCATGAGCGTCAGATACGGCGCAACCAGCGACCACTCTTCGTCGTTGACGTCAGACGGATAAGGCTTCCGAATCGGAGACATCCGATTCTACTAAGGCAATCAACGACCAAAGTACATAACACCCTCTAGGTCTCACATTGGACTGTAAATCGACAAACAGGCCTCGCGATCGAGGCAAAGAAGGTATCCGTTTTCTGGTGGCGGTATGGTGTTACGCTACACAGCAGGAATCCGAGAAAACGCAGCCTGATCAATTGCGCTTGTTATATCATTGAGACAGCATGAATCATCGTCTCGGCGACACCAGCTGGAGTTAAATCGAGATACTCATCCGCGCTGCGTCTTCGATTAATCCAAATGGCCCGCAGCCCAAACGACGCCGCCCCCGCAATATCCCATCGGTTTGATGAATAAAATACCAGCTCACTCGGATCCTTTCGCCATCGATCCAGGAGAGCATAAGCTCTTGGGTCTGGCTTAAAGACCCTCGCTTGCTCAACCGAAATGACTTCGTCAATCATATGACCGATCTCAGAGCCCGCCAACGAGGCCTCTAGCATCCGTCGGGGAGCATTGCTAAATATCACGACCTTGCGATCAGCTGATTTCAACCGCTCGAGTGCTGGGAGTACGTCAGGAAATATCGTCAGCCGTACATACGCTTTGAGAAGTTCCGTGCGAATGGAATGGTTCGCGCCAAAGCCAAGAGTTTCAAGAGCAAAATCCAATGCTCTGGCGGTCAGCACGTCGAACGGCTCGTAACGCCCGAGGCTGTTTAAGAACCAGGTATATTCGAGCTGCTTCGCGCGCCAGAGAGAAGCAAGCTGATCCGCTTTGTGCCCGAGGACGTCTGGATAACTGAGGGTCGCAGATTGGACATCAAAGATAGTCCCGAAGGCATCAAAGGCGTCTATTCGAACAGACACTGCGTTTGCTCCAACTGATGCGCCCATACGCGGGTCTTCTAGTCGCTGAAATTCTCCGCTTTAGGGTGATTTCTGCGCGCCTCCACTTCGGGCCTTTATCCATGTCCTATAGGTGCCTGGCGTCATTCCTGAATACCGCAGAAAAGCGCGACGAAAGCTGGTTTGATCCGCATATCCTGATGTCTGCGCCAGTTCCTTGATTGAGTGCCCTGTCGTTTCAAGCAACGTCCGCGCCTTCTCGAAGCGCACCCGGTCGATAAAACTTTTGGGTGTCTCTCCCGAGACTTCTTTGAGACGCCTATGGAGAGTTCTTTCTGAGGAATTAAGTGCGACGGCGAGTTGCCGAGCCGTAAGCGGTGCGTCGCCAGCCTGGCGAATGACGCGCTCTGCTTCCAGCAAGAACTGGTTGGACGCGGCCAAATGACCAGGAGGAATATAAACCGTCTGAGTGGACGGCGTGGTATCGACAACCGTGAAATCTGCCGCCTTTTTCGCCGCATCATCGCCGCAAAGGGAGCGAATGACCCGTAGCGAGAGATCGATCCACGACAAGGGACCGCCGGCAGTGACGATACGATTATCTTCGATAAGAGACGCGCCCCAGACAACCTGTGCGCGGGGATAATGGCCTTTTAAATCGTCGTGACGCCACCACGTGGTTGTGCACCGCCTTCGGTCTAGAAGGCCAGCTTGTCCAAGAACGAAAACTCCGTTGCAAGAGGCGCACACGGTGGCTCCAAGTGCGTGTTGATGCCTCAACCATGCTGCGACTGCACCGATTTCAGGTGAGAGATCGAGTCGATTTGTTCCATCACAGATGTAACCCGGAACAATGATCGCGCCGCAGGATTTGATCGACTCGAGGCCTTTGGCAACCTCCAGGCGCCTTCCGTTTCCGTCTTGGAATGGCTCTCCGCTGAAGCTGGCGGTGACAACCTCAAATGGGAGCGGTTTGGTCGGCTTTGCGAGCATCCGGAGGCCCATCGTGAGCAAGTCGGAAGCGCCAAGAAACGCCGATCCGATGCAGTTGCGGTAGCCGAGAACTACGACATCCATGGCACGCCCCAATGATTGGTTGGCAAACTTTGTATCGAATCTGGCAGATGCGCTGGCAGACCCGGTATCATTATTGTCTAACCAGACTAGCTGCAATCAATCGCAAGGTCGAGCACATTTGCGTCACCGGAGGAAACGTTTCCCCCCGGGAAAACGGAGGATCAATAATGAGCATATCAACGCAGACTGCGGTCGGCGTGGCTGACGACGCCAAGCCAATCGTTGACCTCAGAGGCCTATGGATCGGACTTGCTCTTCTCAACAGCTTCTATCTGATCGTGCGCATCTACGAGCAAATCTACGGCTGGCGCGCGGGGCTCGATTCCTTCGCGCCCGAGTTCCAGACCTACTGGATGTCGATCCTGTGGACGGAAATTCCGCTGGAGCTCATTTCAGGGCTGGCGCTCGCCGGCTATCTCTGGAAGACCCGCGTGCGCGACATGTCGACCGTCACGCCGCGTCAGGAGATGCGCTCCATCGTCGATAATGTGAAATGGCTCGTCTGCTACGCCGCGGCGATCTACTGGGGCGCCTCCTTCTTCACCGAGCAGGATGGCACTTGGCATATGACGGTGATTCGCGACACCGACTTCACTCCGTCGCATATCATCGAATTCTACATGAGCTATCCGATCTACTCGATCCTGGCGATTGGCTGTTTCTTCCATGCGAAGACGCGGATCCCCTACTTCTCGAAGGGCTATTCGCTCGCCTATCTGATCGTGTCGATTGGCCCATTCATGATCATCCCGAACGTTGGTCTCAATGAATGGGGCCACACCTTCTGGTTCATGGAAGAGCTGTTCGTGGCTCCGCTGCACTGGGGCTTCGTGTTCTTCGGTTGGATGGCTCTCGGCGTGTTCGGCGTCGTGTTGCAGCTCCTGCTGAACGTCCATCGACTGCTCGGCAAGGAAGGCGTCGCCCTTCTTACTGGCGAGTAATGCCTGTTCCCCGCGTTGTCCGTCGGACCTCCTAACGAAAGTCAGCACGGGGAATGTATCCATTGCTCCCAGGGATGTTTACCCCTCTCGGCGGTTCCCAGGCCGAGAGGGGACTTAACGACCGTTAGCCCACGATCCGATTTTTAGCGACCGCAGAGTAGCGAACCACCAAGCACAAGCAAGAGCCAAGACCCGATCAGCGCTAAGGGGTGCATTATGAATTCCGTATGGAAGCGTCTATCGCCATGGATCTTCTTTTGCGTCGTCGTTGGTCTGCTGGTTTCGACGTTCTACCTTCAAAGCCAGCGCAAGAACGTTGGTCTAGAGATGACCTATAGCAATTTCTTATCCCAACTGCACGAAGGTCGCATCCATGATGTCACTCTTTCCGGTCAGAAAATAACCGGTCACTTCACCGATAACCGCACCTTCCAAACTTACTCGCCGCCGCACACAAACGTATCTGAGAGGCTTTTAAGTTCTCACGTCGAAATCACAGTAAGGCCTGAAAGCGCAGGGACACGGTTTTGGTGGACTGCTCTGACAATCGGGTTACCAATTATCTTAATCGCGATTTGGGCTTACCTCTGGCGTCTCTCGCAAACCGGCGGGCTCAGCGGTATCCGATCAACGGGACTCGGGAAATCGAAAGCGAAACTTGTTACGGAGATGTCTGGCAAGGTGACGTTTGAAGACGTCGCAGGCGTGGACGAGGCCAAGGAGGACTTGCAGGAAATCGTCGAGTTCCTGCGCGATCCGGGCAAGTTCCAGCGGCTGGGCGGCCGCATTCCGCGCGGCGTGCTGCTGGTCGGCCCGCCCGGCACGGGTAAAACCCTGCTGGCGCGCGCCATCGCCGGCGAAGCGGGCGTGCCCTTCTTCTCGATCTCGGGCTCCGACTTCGTCGAAATGTTCGTCGGCGTCGGCGCCAGCCGCGTGCGCGACATGTTCGAGCAGGCCAAGAAGAACGCGCCCTGCATCATCTTCGTCGACGAAATCGACGCGGTCGGCCGTCATCGCGGCGCGGGCCTCGGCGGCGGCAATGACGAACGCGAGCAGACATTGAACCAGTTGCTCGTCGAGATGGACGGCTTCGAAGCGAATGAGGGCATCATCCTCATCGCCGCGACGAACCGCCCCGACGTGCTCGATCCGGCGCTGATGCGTCCAGGCCGTTTCGATCGGCAGATTCAGGTTCCGAATCCCGACTTCATCGGTCGCGAGAAGATCCTGAAGGTTCACGCCCGCAAGGTGCCGCTGGCGCCGCATGTGGATCTGAAGGTTGTCGCGCGCGGCACGCCGGGTTTCTCGGGCGCCGATCTGATGAACCTCGTCAACGAGGCCGCGCTGCTGGCCGCGCGCCGCTCGAAGCGCATCGTCACGAAGCAGGAGTTCGAGGACGCGCGCGACAAGATCCTGATGGGCGCCGAGCGTCGAACCCTCTCCATGACGGAAGAGGAAAAGAAGCTCACGGCCTATCATGAAGGCGGCCATGCGCTGGTTCAGCTCACAGTTCCGGGGGCGATGCCGATCCACAAGGCGACGATCATCCCGCGCGGCCGTGCGCTGGGCATGGTGCAGGGCCTTCCCGAGCGCGACCAGATCTCGCAGACCTATGAGCAGCTGACGGCGATGCTGGCGATCGCCATGGGCGGCCGCGTGGCGGAGGAGCTGGTGTTCGGCCACGACAAGGTGACGTCCGGCGCGGCGAGCGACATCCAGCAATGTACGCGGGTGGCCCGGGCGATGATCACGCAGCTCGGCTTCTCGGACAAGCTGGGAACGGTCGCTTACGCTGAACCTCAGCAAGAGCAGTTCCTGGGCTATTCTCTCGGTCGTCAGCAGTCCCTGTCAGAGGAAACGCAGCAGACGATCGACGCGGAAGTGCGCCGTCTCGTGCAGGAAGCCTATGACAAGGCGAAGCAGATCCTGACCGAGAAGCAGTCGCAGCTCGACACGCTGGCCAATGGCCTGCTGGAGTTCGAGACGCTGACGGGCGAGGAGATGCGGGGCCTTCTACAGGGCAAGCGTCCGGTGCGCGAAAACATGTACGGCGCACCTCCAGACGAAGGGAACCTGAATCCCGATCCGTCCAAAAATTCGGTGTCTCGAGCCAATCCCCAAGGAGCGATGGAGCCCTTGGCCGCGTATCGCGTCGGGGGGGAAGCAAGTCTAAGCGCCGATCAATCTGTTGGATAAAGCGGGTGAAAAAACGATGATGAGGTTGCTACTCGCATTCACCGCCGCAATCTGGCTTAAAACGCCGGTAGAAGCTCAGCAGGTTACGGGGGGCCCGATCCAGCAGATAGAGCAATGCGTTACAAAGATAGGTCCTGATGTCCTTACCTTTACATTCTACCAGCCGCTAAAATCTCGAAATCAATTTTGCGAGGAAATTCCCGAAACTGGTCCGACAATAATCGTAATCGACTCTATGCAAGATGAGCTGCGTGATATGACCATTGAGCTTCGTCTAATTAAGGCTACTGAAAACATAGACAGCGAGATGGTATGGGATGAAACATCACTTGAGGCATATCTCCCTCCCGCAAAATTCAACACCGGGACTCTTACGTACGAACACAATTTCTTGGAACGAGGGAAATATATTGCTCTTATTAGAGCGAAGGATCAAAATGGATCAAAAGAGTATAATGCAACTTTCGAGTTCACGGTTGGCGAGACGTCGACCCGAGAATTAATCACAACCATTTTCCTATCCATCAGCGCCCTTGGCGGTTTTTGGCTGTGGTATAGAAAGAAATTTAATTACGCGCATTGAGCTGCTGCCGGTTTCATGGACGCACCGAGTTAAGTTACTCTCACTTTGTTTTCGAACTCAACCGGGCTGACGTAGCCGATCGTGAATGCCTACGGACGGGATTGTAGAACCGCCCGACGGAATCGAAGACGTCCGCCCGAGCATCGTCGCGCGTGCGGTAGAGTTTCTTCCCTATCCGCTCTGTCTTCAGTGAAGAGAAGAAGCTCTCCATCGCCGCATTGTCCCAGACATTGCCGGATCGGCTCATCGAGCAAACGACGCCATTGTCGGCCATCAGGCGCTGGAACTGCTCGCTCGTATATTGGGCTGCCCCTGTCGGAGTGATGCAACAAGGCGTCCGGCTTCCCGGCTTCCCGCGACGCCAGATCGCCATCATCAATGCATCGGCGACAAGCCCAGCGGGCATTTCGGCCCTCATCGACCAGCCGACGACCCTTCGCGAAAATAGGTCGATGACTGCGGCGACGTAGAGCCAGCCTT
Organism: Methylocystis iwaonis; assembly: GCF_027925385.1. NCBI lineage: Bacteria > Pseudomonadati > Pseudomonadota > Alphaproteobacteria > Hyphomicrobiales > Methylocystaceae > Methylocystis > Methylocystis iwaonis. The sequence continues at coordinate 74,863 of NZ_AP027145.1, read as the reverse complement.
CCGCCGTCCAGATATAGGTGAAGTCCGCGATCCACTGTAAGCGTCCTCCCGGCGCCATTCTAGCTGCGCGGGGCGCGCGTTTGGTAATGGTCGGACATGGATAGCAACATCTGTGTCTACGCCTATGCGCAGAACTAACCCGAACCAGTTCATAGAGGTCAGAGCCGAACGTCTCGAAGGCGCGCCGGTTGGAGAACGCCGGCGCTGGTCCGACGAGTTCAAGCATCGAGCCATAGCAGCGGCTCTGGAGCCGGGCACGAACATCTCGGCGCTGGCGCGTTCGTTGAATATTACGCCGTCGCAACTTTTCGCATGGCGGCGGACTGCGGTTTTGCGGATGGAGAGAATTGAGCGCCAGACGCCGGCGGAAACGCGGGCGGCCAAGACGCATCGGGTCGAGATCGAGACTGGCGGAGCGTTGGTGCGGGTGAGCGCGGACATTTCGGAAGCCGACCTTTGCCGTCTACTGCGCGCGGTGCGCGAAGCATGATCCCGCCCGGCGCAAGGGTTCTGTTGCGGGCGGCGGCGGTGGATTTCCGCAAGGGTCCGGAAGGACTCGTTTCTCTGGTTCGGGATGCCGGGGCCGATCCCTTTGACGGCTCTTTGTATGTTTTTCGGGCGAAAAGAGCGGACCGGATCAAGATCGTCTGGTGGGACGGGTCGGGTCTTTGTCTATTCGCAAAGCGTCTTGAACGTTCGCATTTTTGCTGGCCCATGGCGGGAAGCCACGAGATTCGTCTGAGTTACGCGCAAGTCATGGCGCTGGTCGAAGGGCTGGATTGGAAGCGCGTTCGCGCGGTGGATGTGCCGGCGCCGCAAAGCGGCGGCTAATGCGAGAAAGCTGCGCTTGAATCTCTGAAACGCCAAGAGAATATTGTACTTCGCGCGACGAAAGCGGTATCATGCGAGGCATGATAGAGCGCTTCGGCGTACTTCCAGACGACGTTGATCAACTTAAGGCGCTGGCGCTCGACGCGTTGGCGCGCGCTGCTCTTTTAGAGACGCAAGCTCGTTCCAACAAGATTGACGCCGAGGCTCTTCGTTCCCAGACTCTGAGCCTGACGGCGAAGGTTGAGGACCTCACGCAGACGAACGCGGCTGCGAAAGCCGAGATCGATCGGCTGACCTCGATCATCATGACCCTGCGTCGCGACCGCTTCGGCAAACGTTCCGAAAAGCTCGGCGCCGACGAGGCCGAGCAACAGAGTTTTGTCTTCGAGGAGGTCGAAACCGGTCTCGCGGCGATCGCGACGCGGCTGGCGGCGAAGGCGGACGCCAAGCCGCGCAAGACATCTCCCGACAAGCCGCGGTTCCCCTCGCATCTGGAGCGGGTCGAGGTGATCCTGGAGCCGGAGGTTCCGCCTGGCTTCGAAGGCAAGGAGCGGGTCAGGATCGGCCAGGAGGAGAGCGTCAGGCTCGACGTCGTGCGGGCGCGTTTCCGGCTGATCGTGACGATCCGGCCCAAATACGTCTACAAGGAGCCCGTCGCGATCGTGCAGGCGCCGGCGCCCGAACACATCGTCGAAGCCGGCCTGCCGACGGAGGCGCTGCTCGCGCACGTCGCGGTGTCAAAATACGCCGACGGCCTGCCGCTTTACCGCCAGGAGGCGATCTACGCGCGCGACAGCGTCGAACTCAGCCGTTCGCTGATGGCCCAGTGGATGGGAGCTGTCGGTTACCACTTCGAGCCGCTGGCGGCCTACGTGCTCGCGCGCATCCGCGAGGCCGAGAGGATTTTCGCCGACGAGACAACGCTCCCCACGTTGAACCCCGGCGCCGGAAAGACCAAGACCTCGTGGTTGTGGGCATATGCGCGGGATGATCGGCCATTTGGAGGGGCCGGACCGCCAATGGTCGCTTACCGCTACGAAGACAGTCGATCGGGTGATTGCGCGGCGCGCCATTTAGGCGATTATCGTGGCATCCTGCAATGCGACGGCTACGCGGGATATCGCAAGCTCTCAAGCGCCCCGCAGGCCAACGGTCTGCGCCTGGCCGGATGCTGGGCTCATCTGCGCCGCCGATTCTTCGACCTTCACGTCAACGGCGAGTCGCTCGTCGCGACGGCGACGGTCGAACGGATGAAGCATCTGTGGGCCGTCGAGGACAAGGTGCGCGGTCAGCCGCCAGAGGCGCGCCTGGCGGCGCGAAAGGCGACGTCGGCCGATATCGTGCGCGCGTTGTTCGATCTCTGGGAGCGCGAACTGCCACGCATCTCCGGCAAATCGAAATTGGCGGAAGCGATCCGTTATGCCCGATCGCATCGAACGGTTCTCGAGCGCTTCCTTGAGGATGGCCGCGTGGAAATCGACTCCAACATAGTCGAGCGAGCCATTAGGCCCCAAACAATCACGAGAAAAAACTCACTTTTTGCCGGTTCTGCCGGCGGCGGGCGGACATGGGCGTCCATCGCAACCATGCTGCAAACCTGCAAGATGAACGGCGTCGACTCTCAAGCCTGGGCGAAACAGACTCTGGAGCGAATCGCCAACCGATGGCCCAATAAGGACATCGAGGCGCTGATGCCGTGGAATTTCAAGCCCGCAGAGTGAACGCCGCCGAATCGACGCTTACGATCCACTTCTGGTTCGGCGTCGGCCAGCCCGGCGCGATCCTCGACTAGGGACATGCAGTAGGGCGGGCCGCCATCGTCCTCACCAAGCGAACATAAGGTCTAGGCTATGTTCGCCGTGGACGACATCGACGAGACGCTTGAAAGGCTCCCCAGGCGCGGTGCGCAGCTCGTTGGGGAGGTAGTCCAGTATAAAGACGCGTATCGGCTCTCGAAGACACTCCGCGTGCGGCTTTACTTGCTTCACGCCGCCGCAAAAGCCCGCCTTGTCGCAGCTTGAAACTTTTCCGCCCCCGTTCTGTGAGCCGTCCCGCGAGGCGCAACGTCGCTGTAGAGCGGCTGACCGTGGTTCTTCGAGAACACCGAATGATCCCAGACGGGATCGGATCCCGGGCCGAAGCAACCAGCGAAACAGCGGGTCGAAGTCCCCCCTTCCGAAAGTCGCGCACCATCGCTCGATGAGCGAGGGCATAAATTAATTCGCACGGCCGCGATTTCGGCGGTACGCAGCAGGCGTCATACCGGAGTATCTATAAAACGCTCGACGAAAGCTCGCCGTGTCCGAATACCCAGAATTCGCAGCTAGTTGCTTCACAGGAAAGTTGGTCGTCTCGAGCAACATGCGCGCGGTTTCGAAACGTACACGATCAATAAATTGCTTGGGCGTCTCGCCAGTCGCTTCTTTCAATCGCCGATTCAGTGTCCGATCCGAGGTCCCCAGCGTGCGGGCAAGATCCTGCGCTGTCACAGATTCTTCACCCGCAACTCTGACCGCATGTTCTGCCTCAAGCAAAAAAGAATTGGCTGTCGATAAATGACTAAGCGGAACATATACCGTGCGCGTTGAGGGCGCGGTATCGACGACAGCAAAATCAGCGGTTAACTTCGCTGCATCGTCACCACAAAGCGATCGAATAATATGCAAACACAAGTCAATCCACGACAGCGGACCGCCTGAGGTTACGATCCTTTGTTCCTCGATCAGCGGAGCACCCCATATCGCATTGGCTCTTGGATATCTTGCTTTCAATTCGTCGTGACGCCACCACGTGGTCGTGCAGCGACGTCCATCGAGCAAGCCCGCTTCGCCAAGAATGAATACACCGCTGCACGATGCACACACCAAGGCCCCCATGGCGTGCTGGCGACGAAGCCACGCTGCCAAAGTCGCAATCTCTGGCGTCGAAAGATACTCGGCATTATCATCGCAGAGGTAGCCGGGCACCAATATCGCAGTTGAACCAGTAAGCGCTGCTATGTCTGTTTCGACATTCAAGAGTCGCCCACTGCTATCCTCAAACGGTTTGCCATTAAAACTTGCGGTCAAAACCTTAAAAGGCCGATATCTGCCTTCCTTGCTTATAATTTGTGAGCCAAGCTTCAACATATCCACGGACCCAACGAATCCTGCTCCTAAACAGCCGTTGAAACCGAGGACGACGATTTCCATAGCGCGCCCGTTGGAAGTCGAAGGACTTGCTGTTGACACAAGCGCTGCATTCGGCAACGGAACGCAGGCTTGATACGCTATCATCGAGGCTTTTGGAGCTTTTCCGCCAATACGTCGAGCTTTTCAATCGACGGAGCCTTTGCCAAAAGATCCGGCGCACGCGCCATTAGAGCTTTGGCTACTTCTCCTGACAGATGAGCTTCCCGCCCTATCTCGTCCGGGAAGGTATCAAAAATTCCGAATTTCGACGGACCCATTTGAATCGCGAACCAGCTGGCCGTGGCCGGTTCAGCCTCGACAAGAGGTAGCGCATTTTTTAGAAAAGCTGCCAGCTGCTGTTCTTTCCCAGCCTTGGCTTCAAGCGCAACAAACAGTCCAAGCTTAGCCATTTTTTTCTTCTCCTTTGTTGGATTCGGTTGAACTCCATCCGCGGAATATTCTGCTCTCGTTACGAAGCACGCTCTATAAGCGCCTATAAATTCGCGAACGGAAAAGACTGTAAGAACACCCGCTGTCGCCAAGGAACCGCCTAGCAAGAAGCTATTTCCGCCGACGCCAGCGCTTTCATCCGCTACAGCGGCGCTTGCAACGTAAAACGCTGTCACCCAGATTGCTACGATCCAGATTGCGACTGCAACCGCGTATAGGACATTTGTATTGAGCGGCTCGCGCTTCGCACCCTGGTTCATGATGGATTATTCTCGCTCATCAGGTTCGCCGAGGTCATTTGATTACACAGACTTAACAAAGGTCCGGCCAGCCACAGGCGGGCAAATTTGCCAAAAATGGCTCCAAGTGCGCCATTCGCTCCCGTTCTGTCTTGCGTTTTGCAGTGATCAAGCACCGGGCGCTTGTCGGCCAAAACCGCGACGCCCAATCAGCCTTGGCGAGGCGGGCCTCGAAGTCTTTTAAAGATTGCGCGCATTGGGAGACCACTGGACAGTTGCTGTCGGCATGAGGCCCTGCGCATCCGAACTCGTTAATCTAGATCGCCAAAATGGCTCGCGACACCGACAGCGCAGGAACAATCTACGTACTACCACTCTTAGCGGTTTCACGAGGAGATGAAGGCCGCAAAAAAGGATAACCACGACCGCCACCAACCGCGTGCCCTCCGGAAGCGCGAAGCTGGCGATGACGACGACGACGCCGACGACGGCGATTAGAAGAAGCACCAGGCCGCACCGACGCCGGCTCAACGCGCCGTCCTCGCTCATCGGCGCAAGGAGGCATAGCGGCGCACTTGCCGGTCGAGGTCTAAGCCTGGTTGCTTATCCCTCAGCTTTGCAACCGCCTGATGGCGTCGTTATCAATCGGCTTATGGAGTGGGCGATCCTTAGCGAGAAACTGGAGCAGGCCGAGCGCCGCGTGGCCTTCGGCAAACGTATTCTCGCCGTCTAGAATGAGCGTGTCGTTGAGCTCGAGTCAGCACGTGCTTGCGGGCCCGTGTGAAGGCCCTGCCCATCTCTGCGCCGTCGCCCTCCACATAGGGCCAATAGGCGGCGAAGATATCGTAGGTCCGTCGCCCGAGCAGCAAGTCGTAATCACCCGCGAACAGCGACCCGATTGTGTCGAATATGCCGTCGTCGCCGAACCTGAACAGCAGCCGCCCTCGTCAAACCCGCCCGTATAGTCTTCGCTCGGCCCACCCGGAGCCTGCATCACGCCGTCGAGCGACAGGAAGACCGCGCCGGTGATTCTACGACATCGGCGTTCTCTCCGCGGCGCGCGGCCTCGATCTTGGCAATATTTATCTTACGCATCGTCATCATCGCGTCCATCGCGCGCTTGGCCGCCGCCCTATCGGGGTCCCTCGTCGCCGCAAGCAGCGCACGCGGCGAAATCTGCCACGAAAAGCCCCAGCGGTCGCGGCACCAGCCGCACATGCTTTCTTCGCCGCCATTGCCGACGATCGCGTTCCAATAGCGGTCAGTCTCCTCCTGGTCGTCGGTCAGGATCATGAAGCTGACCGCTTGGTTGGGCTTGAAATGGGGCCCGCCGTTCAGCCCGATGAACGCGCGGCCGAGCACCGTGAATTCAACCGTCAATTCGTCGCCCTGCTTTGCCGACGGATTGTCGTTGGGCGAGGCGTTGGCGGCGCCGACATGGCTGTCGGGAAAGGTTGCGGCATAGAATTCCGCGGCCTCGCGCGCCTTGCCGTGGTCGAACCACAGGCAGGTGGTGAGCTTGTCGGACATGACCCTTCTCCTTCCTGATCGGTTGTAGGGCCGAGCGCGCCGCAGCCCAATCTGTTCCCGCACCAGGTTTCGTGGCCGAATGAGGACGGATTGGTCACGCCCTCGAACGGCATGGCGGAGATCCGATAGGCGCTTTGGTCAATTAATGACAGCCGCCTTCTTCAGACCTCAATCTCGGTCGCCTCGTCCAGGATTTCATGGGACTCCTCCTCCTCCTCGGTCAACCCGAGCGCGTCGTCGAGCGTGACCTCGACACCGTCATTGCCGCTTCCCGCGCCGGCGTCTTGGAGCGCGTCGAGATCTGGCAATTCCCGCAGGCTTCCCAGCGAGAACATTTCGAGGAAGCGGGCGGTCGTCACCCATGCGATCGGCGCGCCGGGTTCGGGAGCGCGCGGGCCGGGGGCGATGACGCCGAGGCCTTTCAACCGGCCGAGAATGTCGCGGCTGATATCGTGGCCCACAAGACGCGAGAGCCCCGCGCGGGTGATCGGCTGCTGATAAGCAATGGCCGAGAGCGCCAGCATTTCGAGTCTGGTGAAAGGCGGCGGCCCGGCGCTTTTCGTCCCCGCGAGCGCGCGAAGCGTCTCGGCATGGCGTGGGCGCGTGCGAAACTGCCACCCCCCGGCGACGAAGACGATTTCGTAGGGACGCCCTTTGAGCTCTTCGTTGATATCGGCGAGGAGCGCGTCGAGCCGGCAGGCGTCGCCGACAAGCGCGGCGAGCGTCTCGCGGGGGACCGGCTTTGCAGAAGCGAAGATCGCCGCCTCGGCGCGCAGCATCCATACGCGCCAGCGCATGCCCTCCGGTAGATCGGACAGATCGCGGTCGAGACGGGCGGCGGCGGCGCGGGTCACAGGCCGTAGATCCTGAAACTGTCGCGGCCCGAGAGTTCGCGCACGGCGCCGAGCGCGACGAGCCGGTCGAACAGCCGCCGCGCGGCGCGATCCGAGAGGCCGGAGCGGGACGCGGCGGCGGCGGGCGTGACGGCGTCGTCGACAAGCAGCATCTCGACGACGCGCCATGCGCCTTTCGCGCGCAACATCGGTGCGACGGAAACGAGCTTTTGCGCGCGCCTCGCCAGGTCGACGGCGAGCCCATGGGCCTCGACGATTGCGAGCCCATAGGCGCGCGCGACGGAATCCGGCCAGTCGTCGTCCGTGGGCCGTGGGCGCTTTCCCCCTGCTCCGCGCCGCAGCGAGGGATGCAGGATGGCGACGGCGAGCAGAGGGACCGGCCGCGCCCAGTTCAGACGGCTCGCGAGCGCAAGATCGGCGACGACAAAGACGAAAGTTTCCCAGTCCGCGGTGGGCGCGCCGTGTTTCATCGCCGCGGCGCTGACGCGCGCCGCCGCAGTAAGCGGATCGGGCGCCGTGGTCGCCACTTCCGCAAGGACGCCCGCGTCGAGCGCCTCATTCAGTCCGAGCAGCCCCGCTGCGCGCAAGAGCGTCGAGTCGAAGCGCGCCGGAAACGATGCGTAAAGACGGAAGACACTATGCAGCCGGCCGGCAGGGCTCGTCTCGCCGCCGCCCGAAAGATGTTCGGCGTCGCGCAAGACGGCCGCGTCCTCGCGCAGCCGGGAGAGCGTTGCGCAGGATTCAGCGGCGCGCAGAGCGAGGCGCTGGCGCAGGCAGCCGGCGAAGGGCGGCTCAGCGCCGTCCGATCCACTGCGCAGGATCTGGTCGAACAGCGCGAGGCCAGCGCCCGTCGAAAAAGCCGCCGCGCCAGAATCGGCCCCTTGCGACCGCGTCCAGCGCGGAAGCGGTTGAATTTCAGACGTTTGCATCGCTAATGCCGCCTCGGCGCGGCGCGCGCGCGGCGGCCGCTTGGCGGAGGGAACAGGCGCGGACGCGCACATCGAATCAAGCGGCTGCATGGCAAGAATCTTAGCTGACGGCGGCGCTTTGTCGACTGATTTTGGGCTCTTTCCGCCGGGCTTGTCTTGTGATATTGATGTCCAATAATGTGCGCTTATCGGACGTATGACGAACCCCCTGCTATACTGGGCGTGTCGCTCCGTTTTAATGAGCGGACGGCCAATCCAGGCGTCGGATTTTCGCGTCCGCCTTCCGGCTTAATTGGCGAACTCGCCTGCCAATCGTGACGCCGCCGATCGCGGCCCCATAGGCGCCCGGGGCGATGAAAGCGGCCTCAACAAAAGGGACTCGGTCTCATGAAAAACGGGCCGCCGACATCTCCATCGATCTTGGGGCTGTCGATTGCCTTGCAGGTTGCGTTCCCCCTACGTCGTCCGGCGATTAAGGCTGAAAATTCCGCGAAAAAGACCGGAACTCTTCTACCATCGCTCCCCTGATTCATGCATTTTCAACGGCTTATATCTATCCCGGCGAACCGAACCGATCGGAATGGCGCCAATGCGAAACGCCCGTAGCAATCCGCCAATTAAGCCGGGATATTCCACCAAATAAGCAGGAATCCGCTTATTTTGCCTGAACCGAACTCAAGGATTATCAACGATTTCCCGTCCACCAATTAAGCCGGAGCGACAGCCTTTTGGACCGCCCACAGCGGGCCCAGGCGTCGGATTTTCGACCCCCAGGCGCGCGCGAGGCCCGCGGCCGCGGCGGGGCAAGCGAGGACAAGCATGGCTAAAGCCGACGAGGACAACACCGACGGCAGGGCGCTGGCCGAGCCCGCCCCCCATCTCGCGGCGCTCTCGGAAAAGGCCCGCGACTACGCCCGCAACGCCCGCTCCGAGAACACCCAGCGGGCCTATGACGCCGACTGGCGGCACTTCGCCTCCTGGCTGCGCCGGCAGGGGCTCGACCCCCTGCCCCCGGACCCGCAGACCGTCGGCCTCTATCTCGCCGCCTGCGTCGAGGGCGCAGTCTCTGCCGGCGCTCGAAACATCGGCGCTGGAAGCCGGCCGCCGTTGTCTGTTTCCTCGCTGGAGCGCCGGCTCTCCGGCATCTGCTGGCGCTATCGCCAGCTCGGCCGCCTGCTGGACACAAGCGACCCGCATATCGCCACGGTGCTGGCCGGCATCCGCCGGGCTCACGGACGCCCGCCGGTCCAGAAGGAGGCGATCTTCGCCGACGAGCTTCTGGCCATGCTGGCGGTCCTGGACAACGACCTGCGCGGCCTGCGCGACAAGGCCATTCTTGCCATCGGTTTTGCCGGCGGCCTGCGGCGCTCGGAGATCGTCGGCCTGGATTGCGGCCCGGAGCAGACGGAAGACGGAACGGGCTGGATCGAGATCGTCGGCGCCGACCAGAACGGCGGCGGCCTGGTGTTGACCCTCAACGGCAAGACCGGCTGGCGCGAGGTCGAGATCGGCCGCGGCTCATCTCCCCTCACCTGCCCCGTCGCCATGCTCGAGACCTGGCTCAAACTCGGAAGGATCACGCGGGGTCCGGTGTTCCGGCCTCTTCTCCGCAAGAACGCCGGCGTCGCGCCTGAGCGCCTCTCCGACAAACACGTCGCGCGCCTCGTGCAAAAGAGCGCGCTCGCCGCCGGGCTGCGCGGCGATCTCCCGGAAGGGGAGCGCAAGCGAGCCTTCTCCGGTCACTCCTTACGGGCCGGCCTCGCCTCCTCCGCGCAGATCGAGGAAGGCCATGTGCAAAGGCACCTTGGTCACGCCTCCCCTGAAATGACCCGCCGCTACCAGCGCAAACGCGACCGCTTCAGGATCAATCTCACCAAGGCCGCCGGGCTGTGAGCGATTATTGCCCTGCAGGGTTTAGCCGCGGCCGAACGCCGGGCTTGAGCCCCTCCGTTTGGGGGAGAAATCATCGCCTCGGGAAGCGGCCGTCAACGAACCAGAGCGCTGACAGCGGCGGTGTTCGCCAGGTCGATGAAAAACGCCGAGACGAGCGGCGCCATAGATTTTCGTCACCGCCGTCATGTTGGCGATCGCCGTCGGCGTGGCGCCGAGGCTGACGCTGCCAAACCCGGCCGCGATCACCGCAGCTTCGTATGTGCCGCCCATGGCGGGAAAAACAACGAACAGGATGTATAAGATCGCCGCGAGCGTCTGAATGGCCAGGACATCGACAAGCGCGGGACCCAGCCCGCCGAGCGTCCAAAGCTGCATGCTCATCAGCGACATTGAGAGGAAAACGTTCAACGCGAGGTTCGAAATCAACGCGAGACCTCGCGTCCGCGACGGCCATTCGAGACCGGGGAAGAGGCGCGGAACGACGTTGGTGAGCGCGATCGCCGTCAGAAGACACGCCACGAAGAGAGGAAGCTTAATCCCTGCGTGACGCAGGAGGTCATTGAGACCGAAGCCGATCAGGATGGCCACGTTAAGAACCAGAACCGTCCGAAGCAATCCAACGTGATTGATGTCGTCTTCGGGCGCTTCGGGCAGCCCCATGATTGGCTCTGAATCGTTTGGACCGGAGAGCTGATTGCGGACAATGAGAAGTCGGCCGAGAGGCCCACCGACGACGCTGGCCGCGACGAGACCCAGCGTCGCTGACGCGAGCCCGACTTCCATCGCGTTCGAGTGACGATCACCGGCCCCCAGGCGATGACCGTTCCGGGGCCGCCATTGAGCGAGGCAGAGCCAAGCGGGACCGCCATGCCCTGCGGGAGGCCGAGAGCCGTCGCGGTGGTCGCGGCGATCAAGTTCTGTATCAGCAGATACAGAAGAGTTATTGCAAGAAGCGCAGCGAGCGGCCGCCCTCCGTCCAATAGATCGGAGAAACGCGCATGAGGCCGATTCCGGTGAAGAAACAGAGAAGCAGCATATCGCGCGCGCCGATATCGAAGTGAACGTCGAAGGCTAATGCCTCATGGGCGATTAAGGTGGCCGCCGCGACGACGAGACCGCAGAGGCAAGCAATGAGCCGCCTGATGAGCGGCGGGACCGGCGCTGGCGCAGGCTCAGGACAGGCAGTCCCCGAGATCTTGACCGAGGTCCCGCGAGCACTCAGACTCGCGGTCGTGGATGCTATCGTTTTGCATCGCATAAACCTGGCCCGGAACATGCGCCGGTTCTACCGCCTCGATGTCGCGCCGGATCTGTTCGGGCGCTGGTGTTTGGTCGCGGAATGGGGACGGATCGGGGGGGCCAGCCGGCTGCGCATGGCCGCTTTTGACGATAGGGGGCAAGCTATGGAGGCTCTTGCCCGGCAGCGGCGCGTGAAGGAGCGTCGCGGTTATGTGGCCCTGTGATGCGCTGCGGCCGGCGGGCCGGATCGTCCTCAAAGCCGCAGCCTGATGTTCGGCTTTCAAAGATCCGTAAACCCTTCTCCGTCTAATCATAATCTTCGGAAAGGGCGAGGGGTTATCCATGTCAACGGTCACGACCGCCGGGGCGTCACGTCATCAGAAAAATCCTGCGAAGTCTCGGCGCGCCAACGCATCGACGCCACGGCCCGCCACAAAGCCCGCGACCGCGCCTCTCCCGCGCGGAGTCGGCATGAGATACGCCCTCTTCGCCGGAAAGAGCGTCGCCGCCGCGGTGTTCATGTTCGGCACCCTGTGGGCCCTCATTTACACGTTCGCCGCCCCTCGCAGACAATGCGTGCCGCCGGCGAGAAACAGAAAATCATCGCAAGGCAAAAGACAGCGACTGCGGAAAAATTCACTGCGGACGCCAAAGCTTCGCCGGTGAGATTGGATTCCGCGCTGGTTTCCAAAATCGATCTGCCCATCAGAGACGCGCCAAGGGGGGGCCGCGAAGATCCTTGGTCGGGCTGTCTATGGCTCCCGTGTCGAGGTCCTCGGGCAAGACGGCAGATGGGTGCAGGTCCACGCCATTGGCCAAACCGTCGCCGGCTGGGTCGAAAGGGCCGGCCTGAATTTCTAAAGGCGCGGCGCTCACAAACCCGTCTCCATTAGCAACCTTCGTGGTCACCCCGCCGCCTTTCGCAATTTCGCCGATCTGGCGGCCTTGCCGCGCAATAACGCCATGAGCACCGGACCCAGCGAAAACTCCCCTGCCCGCGCCTTGGCCGTCAGTGCGCGCAAATAGCCGCCGGCGGAGGTGATTTCCTCGCCCCGCTGCAGAATTGCGGCGATAACGATCGAGGCGTCATGCTCGCCCATAACCTCGAGCGCCTGCGCCCAGGCGTCGGGCGAGACGCCAAGGGCTGAACGAACCGTCGCAGCGGCCATCGCGAGATCCCGCCACGATGAAATCTCCCCGCCCCTGGCGTAATCGACGATATCCGGACAGGCTTGCAGCACCATCCCAAGCGGATAGGTTCTGGGGGCTGGCGGTGGCCCGGGATGGATGCGCGGTTCGGTTTCCTGCCTCTCAGGTTCCAATGCCCCTCCCCCATCGGCCGCCGCTTCCTTGCCAATTAGCTCGGGCGGTTCGGCCCTGCCTTCTTGAAGGCTAGGTTCAAGATCAGAAATGTTTGAGTTTTGATTCTGTATATGGCGCTCAGTTTGAGACTCATTGGCGCTCTTGTTTTGGCGTTTAACGTGGTTTTCCAGCACACTATTGATTTGGGCCGCGAGCGCGGCGAGTTCCCCCGCCAAAGCCTCCAAATCGGTCCGCGTCATTTTTCGCGCCTGGCGGCTGGCAAGCGCCCGATAATCGCTGTGGCGGGTTTCCCAGTCGCCGGGAACGCCCTCTTCTATTCCCATCTCGATCATCTTCACGATGTCACGCCTCGCCAGGGTGACCCTCTCGCGCAACAAGGCCATGGCGCGGTTTTCGGCGCGCACCTCTTCGGCGAGGTTCTCGATTTCAGTCGCGCGCGCAATGAGCGGCGTCAGGTCGAATCCAAAGGCCTCGTCGATTCCGCCCCCCTGCCCTCTCCGGGCGAAGCGTTTGCCGTTGGGTGAGTCTCGGCGGATGATCAAGCCGGCGTCGACTAGCATGGCGATATGCCGGCGCAAGGTCGCTGGGGCCATGCCGTGGGCGCGGATCGACAATTCCTTATTCGACGGAAATACGACGATCCCCAGGGATACTCCGCTTTCCGAGACCCCCACGCCCTTCTCGGACAGCGTCAGCACCGTCTCCTGATGGAAGCTCAGCAGGGCGTGCAAAACCGATAGCGCCCGGTCGGTGACGCCAAGCGGCGCTTTCGCCTCTGTCAGGGCCCGAAATAGCCGCCATTTGTGGACGACGATTTCCGCCGCGCCGGCACGGCGCATGAAGTCTTTTGCGGTCGCCTGGCTCGCCACCATGGCAAGCGTCAGCGACCGCCGCCCGAAGGGCGTCGTTGAGCAATTTTGTTCCATGCCTCTGCCTCTATGGCTTCAGGCAAAGAAGAACTGCTCGCCGAATCGACGTTCCAACATTGACAAATTTTATGGAGAGGCTTATTCGTATCTTCGCCAAAAGAACACGAAGGCTCTCGAGTTGGTTCGCCGCTTGGGGGCCTTTCTTTTTGCCGTGAGTTCCGTCCTCTACTTCATTGTTCGGGTGATTGCCGTTTTTGATCAGCGGAAGCGCCGATCGTGAACGATGAAGAATCCTTGGCATCTGCCAAGGATTCTTCTCACCATCAAATTACTCTTCACGCTCACTCCCAAAAAACTTGCTCATCAACGAAGGAAGTTCTGCACTCAGAAAAGTGGCAAACGCCTCCGAACGGGACTTTTCGATCGTCAGCCGTATTTCCGACGCCGAAAACGTGGCCCGGCCGACGACTTTCCCTGCAGGAGACGAAAGGTCGAGGCCCCTGCGCGGGCTCTCAGTCCGTATTTTCACGGACTCCAGAGCGGCGCGGAACCGATCGTCGGACACAGAATCCTTGGCAGATGCCAAGGATTCCTTCAGGCGATCCAGCGCGGTCGGGTCTGCGTTGACAGCGTTTCCAAGCGCCACCCAACGAGGTCGGCCGGCCTTTGGCGCTCGGCCAATCGCTAGAATTGTTTCCACGGAAAGGGCCCGGCAAACTGCACGGAATCGGGCTAACTCAGGATCGTCGATCGCGAGGGCAGAGCGGATGTCTCGTGCCTTTATCCCCGCTTCATCCATGCGCCACGCGAAGAGAGCCTTTTCAATCCAACTAAGGTCCTGACGCGCAGAATTCTCAATTCCTTGCGCGATGACCAGTTCCCGGTCGGTAAGGCTGGCGATCACCGCCTTGACGGTTATGCCGAGTTCCTTGGCTGCCCGCCAACGTCGATGGCCGTAAACCACTTGGTACCGGTCAGGGGCGACAGGATGCGGCCGCACTCCGATCGGAACCTTCTGTCCTTCGTCGGAGATAAGCTTTTTGAACTCCTCAAAATCATGATTATCATCTTCCGGCAGACGATCGGGGTAGGGCGAAGGATCGACCAACGAAGGGTCGAGTTCTCGTATGCCGCCAGCCTCGAGTTGGGCCCGAAGCCTGTCCCGCTCCTCCCGAATATCAGTCAAAGTGCGCTGAGTGGCACCGATCACGCCTGCGCCGACACGCGAAACAGGTTGTGGCGTTTGTCCAAGCCGGGGTGAACCAGCCTTAGTTTCGTCATCTGGCTGTTCGGTCAGTCCCGCAGAGAGAGCGCTGAAATTCGAGATAATAGACTTTCTAGGAGAATGTTTGCTCATTGCCGCCCCCAGCTCTCGGCGATCAGAGCCCGGATACTATCGTTGACAGAATCCATGGACTCTCGCGCCCGGAGAAACGTGTCGCGCCCAATTTCACCGGATTCCAGTTCATAAAGGCTACGTTTTGCAAGGCCGGCTGCCTCAATGGCGGTGCTCTCTATCGCCGTCGGCATCAATACTTCATCCGCGAAGAGCAGGCGCAACATCGACACTATTTGCGCTTGAGGCTGATCATTTGGGTCATGTCGCGTGATGAGATAACGGAAAAAGTCCTGATTCAGAGTTGCCCCTGCCTCCTTAATGACTCCAATCAAGTCACTCATCATCAATAGGAACTGGCTCATGGAGGCGACGTCGAGCATAGCGGGGTGGACCGTGACCACCAGTCCCGTTGCCGCGTAAATCGCGCCCAGGGTCAAGAATCCCAATGACGGCGGGGTATCCAGGATAACTACGTCATAATCGACGTCTGCTTCAGCAATTGCCAACCGAAGGCGCTCGAAGAACAACCCTCCAGAAGAACTGCGCTGCGCCAAAATACGCGGAATCTCGTGTTCGTATTCCATAACCTCAATATTTCCCGGGATAAGATCCACCCCCGTGAAATAGGTCTTCCGAATGATATCCCGGATCGGGCGCCGAAGGTCATCATGGCGTAACGCGGCATAGATCGTCTCGTTGTCGCCGACATCCATTTCAGGCTGGGCGCCAAACATCGCAGATAATGACGCCTGTGGGTCGAGATCGATTGCTAAAACACGATACCCGTGGAGACCAAGATAATGAGCCAAGTGCAGACTTGTGGTCGTCTTGGCACTTCCACCCTTGAAATTCGCGATGGCCAAGACCTGAAGATGTTCGCCCGGACGTCGACGGGGCAGAAACCGCAACGCCTCCAATGGCTTCTGTTCGGCAAAGAGGCGACGTAGCTCATTTATTTGCGTGAGCGTGTAAGCCCTATGATTATTCTCGAGACGAGCCGGTATTGGCCCTTTGCCTTCAATTGACATTGTCTTCAGTGTGGAACCGGGAATTGATGTGAGCTTCGACACCTCGTTGGTCATAAAGTTGCGGAGGCTTTTTTCGGCATGCGGTGGGTACATTCTCTGCCGTAGAGCCTGCATTTGGTTAGAGAGCACGCCGGCGTGGCGGACAATCCTCTCCGCAGGATCTTCCCGTGCTGCAAGACGTCTCGCGACTTCAACCATCGTCGTTCTCGGCCCTAATTGACGGGTGGAAGGCGCTTTGACGCCCTCCGCCCGTCAGGGAATAGGCCACGATTCTCTCTGTAGGTCCAGCGATATTGGGTTAACAAGATATTAACGCCACCCCGCCGAGATTAAGGCTCAGCTGGCTGCGGGTTTTTGTTTCGGCGGCTTGGGAGATATGAACGGAAAGCAGCAACTCGGGGAAATACTGCGTTAGGAAGGAGATTGCGCAATGAACCTCAATTTCATCGCCAGCCGGACGTGCAGAAATCTGATTCAGTGCACGCATGCCTTGAGGACTTACGCACCGGCTTCGGCCCATTGCTTGTAGGTGCCCCAGGCTCCCGACATGTAGCCGCCAGCATCGGCGGCGGTCCAGAGGGTCAGGATGTTGACGCCGCGATAGCGGCTCTTCGAGGCGATATTGACGGGACGCATGATGTTGCCGGCCGACCGGTGCCAGGGCAGGCGGAATTCGCCTGCGCCGGACTCGATCGCGGCAATGATCTGATTGGTGATGTGCTGGTGAATGTCGAAGCGTTCGGGCTTCATGGCAGTTCCCCTTGTTTCGCGGGCCGCGGGAGTGCGGCCTCATGGGGGCAGGGGAGCCGGGACCAGTGAGACGAGGGATCAAACGCCGCGCCTTAAGGCGCGCCGCCAAGCGGGGCGGAGCTGCACGGAGCAAAGCGAAGGAAGCGAGCCGCGTTGATCGTGAGACGGCCCCGGTCAACGTCCCCAGATGAGAGGCCGCTTGCGGGCCGCGCAGGGCGGGGGGGGGCCGGTGAGGGGCAAACGGCACCTAGAAAAGGCTTGGCGGGCGTCAACGGCGTGCCAAACACCTCCGTAAAAATCACTCCGATGCTTTTGTGGTTTGCGGTCCGGCAGGGTGCGAACTGGGAGGCGCGAGCTCGCGCAGGAAAGCGGCCGCGCCTTCGTCCATCTCGTCCTCAAGCTGCGAGCGTTTGATTAGGTACAGCAGTGGCATGACAAGCGGGCTGTTGGCCCTCTTTGTGTAGATCGCGTTTTGAAGCTCGCGCGATCTTTGACGGCAACTGCGGGCGTCGCATTCTCCGGACCGCGCCAGCGTCCATAATTTCTTGGCCTCCTTCATGAGGTGGTCTAGGCCATCGGCTGTGTCGCGCTGGCGGTATGATTCACGCGCGGCCCATGCCAGGATGGGGGTGGCGGGTGCCATACTGAGCACCCATTCCGTCATCGGCAGGTTCTGGACGAGACCGGAAATGAACAGACTACCAACGAGAATCACAGCAATGATTATGATGATGGTACTGAAGCTCCGGCGGAGTTCACGATCATAACGAAGATTTGTTCGCTGGCAGATGATGCGCGCAAGATGCAAAGGCGCGCGACCGACCTTCTCAGGGTACCAGCCCCGCAATCTTGTATCGTCGTGCCACGTCGCATAAGCCCGCGCCGCAGCGTGAATGTGCTCAGCCTCAACCTTATCTCCGACGGTGAGGTCATCCCACGGCAAGTCCAACACTGCGCAGTCGAATTGTTCCGCGATTTTCGCGGCCATCTTTATCCGCAGCATGTACAGCCGGTTGAGTATTATGGGGTCGATCACAACAGCCGCCAATGAAACAGCCGCCACGTACCCTCGAAACTCCGGTCGAAAAACTGCGAACACAGCCCCCGCGACCGGTATCACTAAGGTGAGCAGGAGTTGGGCAACCATCAGCCAAGTCGCGCCCTTATAAACGTGCGTACGAGCGCGTAGAAGCTTAATCTGTGCCTCTTCATTCTGAAGTGTTGGAATGCTATTCATGATGACGGGGCCTCAGCCGTAAGTTGGAAAATATCCTTTGAGCAGCGCTGCCCACTTGGTGAACGCTTCCTCGATACGACCGGCCGCAGCTAACTGCTCTGCCTCCCGGGCTTGGGCGTGCGCCCAGTCCAGCCGACCGATCAGATTTTGCATTGCGGCCTCGCTGCTGACGTGCGCGCCAACGTCGTCGCTGTAGCCAGCCGGATCGGGGAGCTTGACCCTTATCATGGCCCGCGCCGCGTCGAAGACGTACCGGAGGCCGCTTGGGAAACTGTCAATCCTGACGCCTTTCAACGCGGTAAGTGCAATAGTCTCGAGATGAAATGACTTAAATAGCGCGCGGCTCTTGTTCCAGCTCTTTAACATCTTAAGCAATGGCACGAGATCGCCGTTGTGCGCCTTATTGGCTGCCGTCCAGATCACCACGTGCTCTTTCGGATCGGTTCTAATCCAACGCTGGAGTTCTGTGTCGGGGATCAAATAGCCGCCCCCCTCGGCGTAGAAGCCAGGTACCACGTCCACCTTGAAGTCAGTAAACGTGACGGTCACCGCGTGACCGTCTGGGCGAATTTTAGGAGTCCTAGTGTAGGTTTTAAGCAAGCTGCTACGGACAATTTCGAGCAGCTGTTGTTGCCCGTTTGCCGAATAATATCTGGGATCAAGAACAACGAAAATGTCGATGTCTGCTTCCGCCAGTGGGGCGATCATAGTATTCCGTCGGTATGATCCGGTCAGAAAGGTGTCGAGAACGCTCAAGTCCTTCTCTAGCGCCTCCCTTATTTTCGTCTGTCTTGTCGAGACAGTTTGCTCCTGAAGATCGGTGATCTCGAGCCTACTGCGCAGCAAACGAAACGCTTCATCAATCGTCTTTGCCATTCTCAATAACCCCCAGACCACTTATGCTGCGGTCCGTTGTCCTGAATCCCCCGCCTCAGGCGCACATCAATCCTCATAGATGGCGCTCGAAGTCCATGCGTTGATGCAGAATGCGCACAATATCGACGCCAGATGGCGTCATTCGATAAAACAGCACATGCGAGGCGGCGGGATACTTCCAATAGCCGGCGCGCACCTCGTCGCAGGGTCGGCCAAGGCGAGGCTTATCAGCGAGAACTTCGACCGCCGCCTTTATTTTGCGAAGGTAGACCTCGGCCTAGTCAACGTTCCAGTGCTCGACTGTATAGTCCCAAATTTCCTCGATATCGGCCTGAGCCCTTGGTGAGAGCGTAAAACGCCTCATGGATGCGTGGCGTCGTCCGCACGCTTGCGCGCGATGAACGCCTCGAAATCGAAGGGCGTGGACGCGCCGCTTGTCTCGCCCTCGATCAGCGCTGCGCGCAGTGCAGCGAGCTTCGTTTCTTGTTCTTCCAAGAGCCGGAGGCCGGCGCGGACAACGTCGCTCGCGGAGCCGTAGCGTCCGGCGGCGACCTGCGCTTCGACGAACGAAGCGAAGTGATCGCCGATGACGAAAGATGTGTTCTTGGCCATCGTGGCACCTCCTGAGGACAATATACCAATATTTGGTACTGGCCGCAACCAGGGCATAAGCTGAACATATAAGGACGTTATGTTGCTCAAATGGCAATGAGCCAGCTGCCCGTTTTCCTCGCCCCGAAGCCACTCCCGGTCGCCGATGTGGCCTTCGTCGTGTCCAAGGTCATCGCCGACGACCACGCCGCCCGGCGGTTCTTGGAGTTCTTCGCCGCCACCATCCGCAACAAGAACACCCGCCTGGCCCATTACCGCTGATATGCAGATGAAGAGCAGGAATGGTTGCCACACGTTCCGCGTCACGTGCATCACCGCCTATCTCGAAGCCGGCGGCATGCTTGAGAGCGCGCAAGCAATGGCGGCGCATGAAAGTCCAAGGACAACAAAACTCTATGACCGCACGGGCGATGAGATTACTCTTGATTAGGTGGAGCGGTTTTCGATTTGATTTCACTTTCCCTGGACGAGCAAAATGAGAAGAGTCTTTTCGAATGGCCCGTCCAAAGATTACGTGATCAAGCCATTTCAAGCCATGGCGCAGAAGGCTTCACGAATTCACGTCGCCGCTCCATACGTGACAAAAACCGATGATTTGGTCGAAGCGGCACGCGCTGGAAAATTCGTTGATCTCCTGGTTGGGCTTAATGCAAGCACAAGCCCTCAAGCTCTTACTGCCGCTCAAGGAATTCCCAATTTAGCCGTTCGATATTTGACTCGTCGCTTTCATGCAAAAATTTACATGTTCGACGACACTGCGATGGTAGGTTCGTCGAACCTGACTGATGGCGGGCTGATGTCGAACCGTGAGGCAACAATTTGCTTTGATCAGCCAGAGGACGGCAATGCTATCGAGGAACTCCGATCCTTGTTTCTCGAACTTTGGGATTCGGCTCTTGTTCTAACGCCAGAAAAACTTAGGGAATTTACGACAGCCTACGCTTCCATAAAACGATCCGGTCCCGACCCTGATGTTCTAATCGAGCAAGCGGTTGGCAAAGCTGAGCCGGTCAATATCAATGTGGCAAGTGCCGCAAAAAGCCGACAGGCGTCTGTTCCTGGAAGAGCTCCGCAGACAGGTATACGAGCAATACCGGCCTGCCTTCACCGAAGTGACCAGCCTCCTTCAGGAAGGCAACTTCCGGCGCGCCGAGCTTGAAGATGTGGGGGTAGCGAACGAGTCGAATAGGTTCCAACTGGGTTCGTCTGACCTATGCTCCGGGGGATGAGTCGTGGCAATCGGCTCCCCTCCGCCCCGAGAAGGAACGTCGAGCAGAAATTCTCCGACTCGGAGCAGAATGGACGACGACGGATCAAACCAAGATCCCTACCGATTATATTGATTGGCTGCGGACGGTCCTGCATGTGTTCGGCGAGCAAGAGTCGATCGAGGCAGCGTCGAAGGATCAGCTGACAACGGGTCTTACCTCACTGCATGCCTTCTCAGAGCAACAGAGGTTTGTGAAAGGTGGAGCAGCTAATCTCCCGAACGCCTTTTGGAGCGCGAACAATCAGGATGTGGAGAAAGTAAGGACGACGCTGAAATATCTCATTCATGGTGCTGGGGATTTCATCGAGCGCCTGCACGACGTGCTCTATAACCCATGCATGAAGCTTGGCTATTTTGGAAGGTTCTGTGCATTGGAGCTTTACGGGACGATCAAGCCAGAAGAATGCCTCCCAATGAATGGCCGCATGGCCAAGGCGCTCCGATATCTGGGGTGCGACGTCAGGGGAGCCTAATCGCAACCGGGAGATCCGGTCATCCATGATAAAGGACGTTGTCATGCGTGAAACAATACTACGGCAAGAGACAGTGCTATCGTCGTCTTTGACGCGATTATCGCTACACGATGCCGCCTTTCAGCCGTCGTAAGGAAATCGCGCATGACCGAGCCCGCAAGAGGCCTCCATGCCGCCATTGACGCTTTTTATCACGAAATTGATTGGGCTTCTGCTTCTCATTTTTTCGTTCGCAATGGCAATAAACAAACGCGTCATGCTCGCCGCCATCGACGAACTTGTGCGTAGTCGCGGCCTGGCTTGATTGGCGCCTCGTTCAATCTCGCTGGCGGACTGGCGATCGTGCTTGGTCATAATATCTGGCACGGTGGCGCACTGCCAGTTGTCATTACATTGATTGGCTGGTTTGTCACGTTGCGAGGCGGGATCTGGTCAGTTTTACCTCAAGAAAAACTTGTCAAATTTTACGAGGCAATGCATTTCGAGCGGAAATATTTCCTCGCTATGGCAAGGGCGCGCTCGGCGTCTATCTGACGATCGGAGGCTTTTCGGGATGAGCAAGACGGCCCCTGATGACCATTTGCGGAAATATCAATAACACAGAATAATACCATATATAGCTTGGCCCGCCTTAGCAGTTACGCCGGATAGGCGATAAGGATGGCGCCGGCCGCAATCACAGCGACGCCAGTCCAATTGGGAATGGTCGGGCGCTCCCCAGGGATGAGCATCCCGAAGATGGTGACCAGGACGACGCTGAGCTTATCGATCGGTGCGACTTGCGCCGCCTTGCCGATCTTGAGAGCGCGGAAGTAGCAGACCCACGACGCGCCGGTCGCCAGACCCGAGAGAACCAAAAACAGGTAACGCGACCCCAAACCGAATCGAGTTGCTTAAGAGAAGATGGCGCGGGCACGCGAATCCGAGCGGTCGAGTCTTCAATATGAACCAGCCAGATTAGCGATGCTTGGTAAGCGTCGATTCGGCGGCGTTCACTCTGCGGGCTTGAAATTCCACGGCATCAGCGCCTCGATGTCCTTATTGGGCCATCGGTTGGCGATTCGCTCCAGAGTCTGTTTCGCCCAGGCTTGAGAGTCGACGCCGTTCATCTTGCAGGTTTGCAGCATGGTTGCGATGGACGCCCATGTCCGCCCGCCGCCGGCAGAACCGGCAAAAAGTGAGTTTTTTCTCGTGATTGTTTGGGGCCTAATGGCTCGCTCGACTATGTTGGAGTCGATTTCCACGCGGCCATCCTCAAGGAAGCGCTCGAGAACCGTTCGATGCGATCGGGCATAACGGATCGCTTCCGCCAATTTCGATTTGCCGGAGATGCGTGGCAGTTCGCGCTCCCAGAGATCGAACAACGCGCGCACGATATCGGCCGACGTCGCCTTTCGCGCCGCCAGGCGCGCCTCTGGCGGCTGACCGCGCACCTTGTCCTCGACGGCCCACAGATGCTTCATCCGTTCGACCGTCGCCGTCGCGACGAGCGACTCGCCGTTGACGTGAAGGTCGAAGAATCGGCGGCGCAGATGAGCCCAGCATCCGGCCAGGCGCAGACCGTTGGCCTGCGGGGCGCTTGAGAGCTTGCGATATCCCGCGTAGCCGTCGCATTGCAGGATGCCACGATAATCGCCTAAATGGCGCGCCGCGCAATCACCCGATCGACTGTCTTCGTAGCGGTAAGCGACCATTGGCGGTCCGGCCCCTCCAAATGGCCGATCATCCCGCGCATATGCCCACAACCACGAGGTCTTGGTCTTTCCGGCGCCGGGGTTCAACGTGGGGAGCGTTGTCTCGTCGGCGAAAATCCTCTCGGCCTCGCGGATGCGCGCGAGCACGTAGGCCGCCAGCGGCTCGAAGTGGTAACCGACAGCTCCCATCCACTGGGCCATCAGCGAACGGCTGAGTTCGACGCTGTCGCGCGCGTAGATCGCCTCCTGGCGGTAAAGCGGCAGGCCGTCGGCGTATTTTGACACCGCGACGTGCGCGAGCAGCGCCTCCGTCGGCAGGCCGGCTTCGACGATGTGTTCGGGCGCCGGCGCCTGCACGATCGCGACGGGCTCCTTGTAGACGTATTTGGGCCGGATCGTCACGATCAGCCGGAAACGCGCCCGCACGACGTCGAGCCTGACGCTCTCCTCCTGGCCGATCCTGACCCGCTCCTTGCCTTCGAAGCCAGGCGGAACCTCCGGCTCCAGGATCACCTCGACCCGCTCCAGATGCGAGGGGAACCGCGGCTTGTCGGGAGATGTCTTGCGCGGCTTGGCGTCCGCCTTCGCCGCCAGCCGCGTCGCGATCGCCGCGAGACCGGTTTCGACCTCCTCGAAGACAAAACTCTGTTGCTCGGCCTCGTCGGCGCCGAGCTTTTCGGAACGTTTGCCGAAGCGGTCGCGACGCAGGGTCATGATGATCGAGGTCAGCCGATCGATCTCGGCTTTCGCAGCCGCGTTCGTCTGCGTGAGGTCCTCAACCTTCGCCGTCAGGCTCAGAGTCTGGGAACGAAGAGCCTCGGCGTCAATCTTGTTGGAACGAGCTTGCGTCTCTAAAAGAGCAGCGCGCGCCAACGCGTCGAGCGCCAGCGCCTTAAGTTGATCAACGTCGTCTGGAAGTACGCCGAAGCGCTCTATCATGCCTCGCATGATACCGCTTTCGTCGCGCGAAGTACAATATTCTCTTGGCGTTTCAGAGATTCAAGCGCAGCTTTCTCGCATTAGCCGCCGCTTTGCGGCGCCGGCACATCCACCGCGCGAACGCGCTTCCAATCCAGCCCTTCGACCAGCGCCATGACTTGCGCGTAACTCAGACGAATCTCGTGGCTTCCCGCCATGGGCCAGCAAAAATGCGAACGTTCAAGACGCTTTGCGAATAGACAAAGACCCGACCCGTCCCACCAGACGATCTTGATCCGGTCCGCTCTTTTCGCCCGAAAAACATACAAAGAGCCGTCAAAGGGATCGGCCCCGGCATCCCGAACCAGAGAAACGAGTCCTTCCGGACCCTTGCGGAAATCCACCGCCGCCGCCCGCAACAGAACCCTTGCGCCGGGCGGGATCATGCTTCGCGCACCGCGCGCAGTAGACGGCAAAGGTCGGCTTCCGAAATGTCCGCGCTCACCCGCACCAACGCTCCGCCAGTCTCGATCTCGACCCGATGCGTCTTGGCCGCCCGCGTTTCCGCCGGCGTCTGGCGCTCAATTCTCTCCATCCGCAAAACCGCAGTCCGCCGCCATGCGAAAAGTTGCGACGGCGTAATATTCAACGAACGCGCCAGCGCCGAGATGTTCGTGCCCGGCTCCAGAGCCGCTGCTATGGCTCGATGCTTGAACTCGTCGGACCAGCGCCGGCGTTCTCCAACCGGCGCGCCTTCGAGACGTTCGGCTCTGACCTCTATGAACTGGTTCGGGTTAGTTCTGCGCATAGGCGTAGACACAGATGTTGCTATCCATGTCCGACCATTACCAAACGCGCGCCCCGCGCAGCTAGAATGGCGCCGGGAGGACGCTTACGATGCTTGGCATCAACATGCCGCCAGTTTGGATGGCCGTTGAAGACAATACTGCCGGGTATGATATTCAATCTTTCGACATGGGTGCAGAAGGTCCGGTCGTTCGACTGATCGAGGTGAAATCAACGATCGCTTCGCCACTCAGTTTTTTCTTATCTCGCAATTGAGTGGGAAACGGCGAAAAAATATGGAGCCGCCTATCATTTCCATGTTCGGGACCTCCAGGGGCCACGCCTCCACGAACGAACTGTAAAGGATATTGCACCGCATATCCTTACGGATAATGAGCAAGGATCCTGGACAAACGTCCACATCCCCGTCGTACAGACCGCACGCTAACAAAGCCGCAAAATGATGTTTTTCGGCGGATTAAAAGGCCGCGCCAGCGCTCGAATGGCTAGGGCTTTATTATTTCGATTCGGCTCCGCCTGAGTTCTGCGGCGAAGAATCCCCTGCCAATTCGCTTTCTTGACCGATCAAGACCTTCGGGAGTGTTCCCATGCCGCCCGCAGAAGGAACGAGATTGCGCAGCGGCAGTATATTGTGCTTCCTTGGGGCAATTGCGCAAAAGTCCCATAGGAGCGGATTGCCAGACATGGCCGATCGAATCATCGGGCGGTACACGCTAGATAGAAAAATCCTGCGAGGCAATCCCGCCCGTGGAGTGCCTGATCTTTGGCAGGCGCATGATGCCGGTGACGTGTACTACTTGAAACTCTGGCCGAAACGAGCTGATGAAAGTAGCGCCATCCGCGCCCTATGGAACCGTGAAGTTCGAGGTTTGATGCGATTGCAGGGTTACCCGGGGGCAGGGGAATTTTTCGTTAAGCTTCGAGATTTGGACCTAGACGACAAGTATTATTACGCCGTTTTGGATGGCGGTAGGCGCATGCTGTTGTCAGAGGTGCTGGCCAACCGAATAAAGTATCCTTGGCTCTCAAACCTATCAGAAGTTGGGCGCAAACGCCCCCTTTGGGAGGGTCTTCTCCGAGTCGCTGAGGCCATCTCAATCCTTCATGCCGAGGGCACCCTCCACCGTTCGATTTGCAGTTCCGCCGTCTTTGTCGGGCCTGAAGGCCATGGTGACTTCAGGCTTAGTGGTTTTGAATGGTCTCTGCGTTTTGCGGGCCTCGAGGGGGCTGCGTCCGACGTAGCTCAGCACGGAGCCTTGTTAGCCCCCGAACTTGCAGGTGCCGAAGGGGAATACTCGCCTGGCACTGATTGGTTTGATTTTGGCGTCGTAGCGGCCGAAATATTTGGAGTGCCAGTTGCCGGGCTGAAAAAAATCCCAGCGGTCCAAGAAGCGATAAAGAGACACTCGCCGTTTCGGGAGCGAGAACGTAGGTTCGTTTCGTCGCTATTGGAGCCTGACCCCGAACAGCGGCTCTCAAATAGCGATGAGGTTTTGCAGGAAATTCGCAATATAATTCGGGACTTGAATGTCGCGACGGCCAGTATGGGGCGGGATCTCGTTTTGGCAATTCGTTTATCCGATTCGAATTTATCACAGCTTGTTCAGAAAGCTTCCGAAGGGGCAGCGCCCCTAACTGATCCGGTTAAACAGCGGGAGTGGATTAAATACGACTTGCGCGGCGACGTTCGGGTGATAGCAAGATTATCTCCATTCAATCATTTTATTATCAAGGGTGAAAAGCTTGAATATCAAGTGAAGCAATGGTCTGTTGGAAGTATGAATACATGGGATATTGGATTTTGTGAGGCGATTGAGAGCTTACCAAGAGTGACTGCTGACGATCAGCATTTTAGTATAGGAGAACGTAAAATTGACGTTCAGCTTTATCCGAGTGTGAGGAAGCATGAGCGGTCAATAAGAGACAGGAGCGCTCAGTGGAATAGGGTATTTCCCTTCAGGACAGAAAAGGCTAAGCTTCCATATAATCTCCGGGATATATGGGATTTCTTTAGGATTACCCAGCAATTGGATACTGTGCTGACAGTGGCTCAGATATGTCCGGTGAAGGTGATTGATGTACATCGGTCTAGTAGCGACACCTGGGTTCAGGTAACGCCAATAGAGGAGGCTGAGCGGTCTGAGTTAGCTGCTTACTTGAAGCTGCCGTCTCCAGCGGAGCAGCTCAGGGATTGGTTTGGGGTCGGAGCCGAACCAGTTGCAGCGGACGACGATGATGACCCAAAAAGTGACCGGTATTCGTTTCTAGATCGCAGAACGATTGGTAGCGATCCTTCTGCGACGCTGTGGCGTTTCGTGCAGGCAACTCCACATAAATCTGGGCCTCGTTACAGCTTCCGGGCTCAAGGTGCGCTACCCGTGCGGGAAGGTCGGCTGTACCTCGCTCGCAATCATGATGGCACGCTTGCGCAAATTCGTCGAAGGCATAAGGCAATCGAAGGCATGCGATCGCATGAGGCCTTGCTCCGAATGCTAGCGGCACCTCGGGAGGTCTCCCGTGTTAGTCTAGATACCTTGCCAAACGGAACATCCAATATCGAAATTGACCCGTCGAAAATGGACGCGCTTGAAGCCCTGTGGAAGACTCAACCGAGCTTCGCAATTCAGGGCCCGCCGGGAACTGGCAAGACAACGCTAATTAAAGCGTTTGCTGATCGACTTTTTACTATAGACCACAGCGCGCAAATATTAGTCACGGCACACTCCCACCACACTGTTGACGACGTGCGTCATAAACTGGCCGGGCTGTTCTCTTCGCAAATTGGTCACGAAAGACCGATCTTGCTCCGAATAGGTGCTAATGCAAAAACGGAGCACGATGTCGAGGCTGTCACAGTAAGCCTGTTAAAAGACTTGAGCGAGAGCGAGATAGTCCGCAGAGCTCCGGCTTACCTGAAAGCAAGAATCAGGGCGGCGACCGAAACGAACGTAGAGCGTGGGAGTGATGCCGATGTTGATGTCAGAACTTTGCAGGCACTTGTACAAGACGCAGCGAATGTCACTTTTTCAACCTCCAATGCGGGCGACTTAGCTGATCTAGCAGCCAGAGGTCGCCGCTTCGATTGGTCGATAATCGAAGAAGCTGGAAAGGCGCATGGTTTCGATATGGCGATCGCGCTGCAAGAGAGCCACCGCCTTCTTCTTTTAGGCGATCATCACCAGCTGCCGCCGTTTAATGCGATCGTTTTTAAAACCCTGCTCGGTGAGCCACTCCGTATTCGGAAGGCAATTCAGACGGGGGCGCAATTCGCTCCGGGTTTGATCGATCCGTCGCTTGTTGAAGAAGAAGATGGAAGGGAGCCGTTCGAAGAACGATGCAACCAATGGCGACGCATGGTTACGCTTTTCGCGGCGATTTTTGAGAACAGCGTCGCGGAGGACGGCCAACTTGGCCCGGCGGCGACTTTGACTGACCAACACAGAATGCACCCCGACATCGCAGAGTTGGTTGGCAAGGTTTTTTATCCCGATGCATTTGGCGGAACTATTCTACGGTCCCCGCAAGAAACCTACGATAAATTCAACGCTACGCCACCTTTCAGGATAACAGAAGGATCGTGGCTTCCCGATGCCCGGGTCGTTTGGTGTGACGTGCCTTGGGTACAAAAAGAGGAATTTTCCGAAGGGGAAATTGAGGGTCTCTTTGTGTCGAAAGCTGAGGTGGAGATGGTTGTGAAAGTGCTGAGCCAGCTCAAGCCAGATGCAGACAAAGCCTGCGAGATACAGATTTTATCCCCCTACAATAATCAGCTCGATGAAATTCGGACCGCAGTCAACCAAGCAAAATCGAAGGGGCTGCTACCGGATATGTTCAGAGAACCGTTCGACTTATCGAAAGAGAAAAGAATTGGGGCAACCGTTGATGAATTTCAGGGTTCCGAGGCAGATGTCGTGATTGTAAGTTTAGTTCGAAACAATGCCTTGGTTCCTTGGAAAAGCGTGGGCTTTTTGAAGGAAGCGAATCGCATGAACGTTTTGCTGAGTCGAGCGCGGCAAAAATTATGTATCATTGGGAGCTGGGATTTTTTTCAAACACGGTGCAACGAATACACGTCTGCGGATGATGAGCATGCATACATAGGTCGGATGATGAAGACAATGCGCGAAGCGGTGAGAGCTGGGCGCTTGGCTAAAGTGAGTCATGTAAGTTGAAAATTGTTTATCTCCCCCTGTATAGAATGGCGGTGAGCTACACCGTCAGTTTTGGCAGGCGATGGAGCCTCCTTGAGCACTTGCTACTCGTCGAGGTAGCAAATGGTCGGCGCTCAGTGCGGGACTTATCTCACATCTCTGGCGTACCTGAGCGGTTAGTTATTGAAGCACTCATTAATCTTATGCGTGCAAGCTGGGTTGAAGTTCGCTCGACGGATGCTGGGGTGTTTTTCACGGCCACTGGAGCGGGGCGTCGACGTGCTAACGAAGAAAACCTGCCCGTAACTTTGCAACGTGACGTCAAATGGTTATCTGTTTGCGTCGATCGACTGACAGGAGCATGGCTGCGAGCCGATGAATTAGACTTGGTATACGAGCGGGACCTCCCAGAAGACCCTGAGTGCCTCGATCCGATATTACATACATATAATCCTGATGATCCGAGTTTGCGTGATCTGTTTTACTTGAATTTGGACGAAAGCCTCGAGCCTTCAGCTCCTCAATTTCGGAATCCATCGAAGCCCTATGCACGTATTGGTGTCGCCTTTGGAGCACTCGAGACAGGCTTGCCGCCTAGCGCACCGCTTCGCCTCAAAGAGGCGCTGATTACTGCTGCCGAGGGCGCTCCCGAAGCAATCACAAAGGCAGGGCGATCATTTGCAACCGCTGCTTCCGGTGGCTTGCGCGACGACATACAGGAAGACGATCTAATCGTCGGAGGAGCCGAGCATTTTGAGATGCTCAAGTCGATTCTCGACTCTGCTAAAAGTCACGTGATCATTCACTCTTGTTTCGTCAATCCAGCAACAATAAAGGTTTTAGCCCCTTATTTAGAGAGAGCCGCCAGGCGAAAAGTGCAAATCGAGCTATTGTGGGGGTTACACGTCGACCCTGAGGAGCCTGCTCGACGAAAGCCAATTTCGGACAGCGAAGCAATATTGGCTGCTTTGCCGCCGAGCATTCGGTCTCGCGTTCAATTGGCCCCTCACTCGTCAGGATCGCACGCAAAGATAATTATATACAACGATCGAGAAACGGATCGTTGGCTAAGTATAGTAGGTAGTTGCAATTATTTGTCCACCGAATTCGATTGGGTGGATGCTTCAGTTCGATCCCGCAACCAACAGTTAGCGACACAACTGCTTGGTCGGCTAATCGCAGCGCAATTGCCAGCTTCGGGGAGTTGGAGCCCGGTGGCAAAACGCCTGAACCGGCTGTGGACGGACCTTCGCCATAAAACACAGGGAATTGAGGAAGAAGGCTGCTGTAGTTTAACGCTGATGGAAGACAATGATCACTACGCATGCGTGACACGTGCAAGAGACGTTGCACGAAAACAGATCACCATCGGTTGCGATTTATATGGCCTATCGGCGGAAACATCTGTCCTTGTTCCGATGGCGCGAGCCGCTGAGCTGGGTTGCAAAGTATGGCTGGCATACAATCGATTAAGTCGAAGGCTCAGTGACGAGGGGTTAGGCCCCGATCGCGCAGAAATCGAGGCGCGGGGGATCAATATTGAGGAAGTCACTCGTTTTCATGCCAAGTTCCTTTCATGGGACGAAGAATCGCTCGCTATCACAAGTTTTAATTGGCTAGCTACTGTAGTTGATGGCAGTCGTGCTCGTGGAGCTGAGTTTGGCCTGCTGATCGAAGGAGATGGAATGACCAAAATTTTCATGGAAAAAATGCTAAAATCCATGCAGGGGCGCGATATCCCATCCTTTCTAAAACTTTTCCAGTCTCAGTAGACCTGCAGGGACACAGGTTAATTCAGACACGACTTTTTTTCAAACATGGATGCCGAGCGTATTCGCGGTATCCGCCCAGCGCTTTGATAGAGCAGGGTTCATTTTTTTGAAAACGCTTGAGGAAAGAGAGATTCCCGCCTGAGCTTTCCCAGTCTCGTACCTAAGCAGATATTCTATTACACGAGCCCTATATTCTTTAGACCAGCCCGCGTTTGAGGACTGTATGAGGCTATAGGTGTCATCGTAAATGCGTTCAACCCGGGCTCTGAGCCACTCCATTCTTACCCATTTTGATAAAATCTGTTCGCTAAACACCACTTGCGCTGCAGCACTGACGATCGACAAATCTGCTTTTCGATTCAATGCCAATAGTAGCCATATTGTCCCGTATGTGATAGACATCACCCTCTCCCATGTCAGCATTTTTTGTAGTATTTCTTTACTAAAAAGGGTGTTCTCTAACAGTGAAGCTGCTAGTCTTTTCAGAGGCTCACTCTCAACATTATTATAATATTCTTTTGACGTCTCAGGGATAAGTGGCAGCTCAAAAGCATGAGACATCAAATCCGACATACGTTTAGTCTGAGCCCGAGTTGACCAATGCAGTCGGACAGCTAAACCAATCAGAAAGAGCAGAAGAACGGAGACCGCAAACAGCGCCTGAACCAAATTGTTCAATTCTAGGCTCTTATCTTTTTCAACGACTAAAGTTGCAACCGAAAGGATTGCGGCGAGGTAAAACAAAATGTCCCCGGACTTTTCGGCAATTTGTAGCGGTTTGTAATACTCAACGCCTATCGGATCTGATTTGCTCATCGCTATCCTCGCAGAGATTGAACGCTCAATTTGTGACGAAAGTTGAGTCTAGGCTTATGATCAATATCGATGACAAGCGATGACTCTGCTCATGGCGCTTCGTTGATTCGTAGTTGGCCCTTTTCTTGGATGCGAAGCAGCGAGTATTTCACCGCTTCTGATTTCGGCCCCAGACCTAAGCGCATTGAAGGTTCTCCTAGCGGGATGTTAGACGCGTGAAGAGGGTTGAAAAAGGGGGAGCATCGACAAACTACACCGGCTCAAGCTGCTGCTTAGATGAAGTGTGTCTGGAATTTTCTGTAAGGACAGCGAGCCGATGGCACCTTCTGGCCGATCAGCGCCGCTATAACCGGCCAATCGGTCAGCGAATTAGCCGCCATGTCAACCTTTGTATGCGCCGAGCGCAGCAGGCTGATGTCCACGTGCTCGAGGTTTTCGGCCGGCGCGTAGTGGTTTGCGACCACCCCGGCGCTGGCCGCGGGAGCAAACACGGGAAGGAGACCGAGCGCCGCAAGCGCCCACCAATTCATTTCCACGCTAGCAATGCCATTTCCGGTCTTCTCCACGCCGCATCGCTCGTATAAGAACGAATACAGAACAACAGAGGCCCTGTCCATGCCCCGAAAACCCAACCGACGGTCGGATCGCTTCGTAGATCGCGAGCGTCTCTTGGCGGCGATCGGCACCTGCCGGGAGAAAGTGACGCGCGAGCAGTCACGCATGGAAGTTTGCGGCCCTCTCTATCACTCATCATCGACCGTCGTCGCAGCGATCGACGGCCTTGCGCTGATGCTCACCGGAAGGCGGAACTACTTCCATTTGACGGGGCACGGGGTGCGTGAGGGCGTGGGGAATATCGCCACAGGGAGGGACCCGATGCTCGCAGCCGGCAATATGTTCGCCAACATACCGGAGCATCTGACCGAGGAGGAGGTCACGATCCTGGCCGAGTTCCCCGGCGCGCGGATCGAACGCATCGTCTCGACTGGCCAAGCGAGCCCGCCTGGCTTTTGGTACGACCAAGAGCAGACCGAGTGGGTCATCCTGCTGAGCGGCTCAGCAGGACTTGTGTTCGAGGGGGAGGATGCTCCGCGCATTTTGCGTCCGGGGGACTATGTCGAAATCCCTGCGCACCTCCGGCATCGGATCGAATGGACCGATGTAGCCGAGCCGACGGTTTGGCTGGCGGTGCATGCCAACGCCCAACTGGGCGCCTCCTCAACTGCGTAAATCGAAGAAAGCTAGAAGCTCACTTCAGCGATCAAGCAACGCTAATTGAGCGTATCCCCGCCAAGACCGATCTCCATCGAAAAGGCCGGCAACTGCCCGTAGGTTGCGGCAGCTGTCAGCGCTCCCGCAGCGATTTCGCCCATTCGATCGAGCAGATCATCCGACAGAGTGACCGAACTCGATCGAGTTGTCGCCAAGTCGACAATCTCCGTCAGCGCCTCGGTGAGGATTGCGAGTTGAGCAGCGGCGTCGTTCGTCATAAGCGACCTCTCAGAACTCTCACTCATTTAGCAATGGGGCAAAACCGGCGTCCCCATGCACAGTATTTTACATCTATCCTCGACAATGGGGAATGGGAGCAAACGCCATGCGAAGGCGTGACTCGTAGAGCGAAGAACGCTCGCCAGCCCATGAGAGCGGTCGCCCAAAGACACGCAAATCCATATTTTAACATAGCATAAACGTCGCCTTGCAAATGGGGACGCCGCCCCTTGGCGTCTACACCGATTAATCTTGATCGAATACCGGCACTGGCGCCTACTGGCACTCTATAACGCTGTTTCTAAGTGATCTTTTGAATCACGCCTTGTTTGGAGCCCTGAGAGACAAACGCCGTCCCATGGCCGTGGCCCCGCTAGAGAGATCTAAAATTCCGGCTCGCGCCGCTTGCGCCACAGGCGCGAGTACGTTTACCATATATTTTAGTAGAACAGAGAGGCAAGATGCGCGGCGCGGTTCTCGGAATTCTCCTTGCTTTCGTCACTGCGCCGCAAGCTCTCGCGGGCGAAGCGGCGATGATCGCGCGCGGGCGCGCCTTGGAAGCGGTAGTCTCGCCCTCGGGCAAGGTGGTTCCAGCGCCCGTCTCGGGCTCAGACGTCGAACGCATGACCGAAGGGGGCGCTCAGAAGGCGGCGGGTTGTCCGGGGCCGGAGCCGATGCCAGCGAGCGCCGCGCGCGACCTCGTCGAGAGGATTGCCCGCGAAGAGAATTTCTACCCTGAGTTTGTCATGGCCGTGGCGCGCGCTGAGTCCCGCTTTCAAAGCGATGCGGTTTCACCGCGGGGGGCGATCGGACTCATGCAGCTGGAGCCAGAAACCGCCAAACACTACGGCGTCAATATCTGCGACCCCGCCGACAACGTCAGAGGCGGGGTCCGGTTTCTGCGCGACTTGCACAGCCGCTATCGGAATCCGCTTTTCATCCTCGCTGCCTACAACGCCGGCGAGAAGGCGCTCATCGAGCATGGCGGCATTCCACCCTTTCCGGAAACTGTGAGCTTCGTCGCCGCGGTCGTGAACGAGTTCTACGACTGGCCCAAGATCAACGTAAAGACTCGTGACGACCGCGCCTCTGGCGCCGCGGCGCCGCAGATAGAAAGCGTCAAGGACCGTAATTGGCGGTCTGGATTCGTATGGAATCTCGAACAGAATGGTGAACAGGAATGAGGCATTTTAGCAAAGCTGGTCGCGGCAAGATTTCCATTCTGGCCGCGCTGGCGCTGCTCCACGCAAGCTCTCCGGCCTTTGCAACGGGCGGCACGCTCTCCCCCGTGCAGTCGACGCTGCAAACGCTTGTTCAGACTCTCACGGGGCCGATCTCGACGTCTCTCGCCATTCTTGCCGTCATCGCCGCCGGTTTCCTTGCTTGGGCGGGCCGAATGACCTGGGGCATCGCCGGCTCCATCATCTTCGGCATTGTGCTGGTCTTCGGTTCGACGCAAATCGTCCAGTTCTTTCAGTCCTCCGTCGGCGGCTGACGATGAGCAACGCCGATCTCGAGAAGCCGATGATCGTCCCGCTCGTCAAAGCGTTGACCCGGGCCCCGACTATCGTTGGAGTTCCCTACATGTATTTCATGTTCGAGATGGTCGTGACCTCGGTGATCTTCCTCGCAACCCACAACCTGTTCAACCTCCTTTGGATCATCCCCTTCCATCTCTTCGGCTACGTCATGACCTTGAGAGACGACCGGATCTTCGAGGTCCTGTTCGTGCGATCCTCCAAGTGCCCGCCGCGTTCCCGAGAATTCTGGGGTTGCGACTCCTATAAGATTTGAGGGGCTTGATGCTGCGGGCGCTGCAAGACCAGATGAGCTTTGGCGCGGTGTCGCGGCGGGAACGCCCGGTCTCGTCGCATCTGCCGTATCTGCGCCACGTTGACGACTTTATCGTCAAATCCAAGTCTGGCTTGTTGATGACCTTCATCAAGCTGGAAGGCTTCTCGTTCCAGACGGCGGACTGGTCCAGCATCAACGTCCGCATGCTCGGCCGCAACGACCTCGTGCGCACGCTCGGCAACAGCCGCTTTGCGCTTTATTCGCACATCATCCGGCGCGAGATCGAACCGATGATCCCGTCGAGCTTCGATAACCCCTTCTGCCGGGAGCTCGATGAGCGCTATCACGCGGCGCTTTCAAAGCGGCGCATGTTCGTCAACGACATATACCTCACCGTCATTCGCAGGCCGCTGCAGGGGCATGCCGGAACCTTTGAAGCGCTGATGCAGACGGTCCTGGGCAAAAAGACCAGCGCCGGCGACTCCTTCGAGCAGCATGAGGCGCAAGCGGAGTTGCGGGACGTCACGACGGCGATCCTCTCGGCCATGGGGGCCTATCGTCCGCGCCATCTCAAGGTCGTCGAGCGGGCAGGGGCCTGGTTCTCGGAGCCGCTCGAATTCCTGGTTCAGCTCGGCAATGGGGCCATCCCGCGACCAATGCATCTTCCCAGAATGTCGCTCGACCAGGCGCTCGGGACAAAGCGCCTGTTCTTCGGCAAGAATGCGCTGGAAATCCGCGGCGGCTCGGCGAGCGAGACCCGCTATGGCGCGGCGCTGTCGGTGAAGGAATATCCGGCGCAGACGGGACCAGGCTTTCTCGACAACCTCCTCGCCATCCCGCACGAATTCATCATCGCGCAGTCCTTCGCGATCATCGACCGGCCTGTCGCGCAATCCCACATCGACCGCGTCGCGCGCCAGGTCGATATGTCCGACGAAGCCGGATCGATCGTCGCCGAGCATTTGAACGACGCACGGGACGAGCTCCTCGCCTCTGAGGCCCTCTATGGCGAGCACCATATGACAGTGCTGGCCCTCGGACAGAACATGCAGGAGGTCGACGCCACGGTCACAGCCGCCGGCGCGGCGCTGACCGACCGCTCCGTGATCTGGGTGCGGGAAGACCTCAATATGGAGCCGGCCTTCTGGGCGCAATGGCCCGGAAACTTCCCCTATATCGCGAGGAACTCGATCATCAGCTCGAAGAATCTCGCGGGCTTCGTCTCCTTGCATAATTTCCCGAGCGGATCGCCCACCGGGAACCACTGGGGCCCGGCGATCTCGGTGTTCCAGACGGCGTCGCAGACGGCCTATTTCTACAATTTTCACGTCGCGGACTTAGGGAATTTCACGGTCGTCGGCCCCTCGGGCTCGGGGAAGACCGTGTGGCTTTCCTTTATCGCGGCGCAAGCGCAACGCGTGACGCCGCGGCCCAGGCTCTTCTTTGTCGACAAAGACCGCGGCGCGGAAATTTTCATCCGGGCGCTCGGCGGCCAATATGAGGCGCTGGAGCCCGGAACCGCCACGGGTTTCAACCCGCTGATGTTGCCTGACGGCGGCGAGACGCGGGAATTTCTCTACCGGCTCTTCTCCTTTCTGCTGCGGCCCAAGGGCGGATCGGACACGGACCTCTCGGCCACGGAAGAGCAAGTCCTCCGCAATGCGATCAAGACCGTCGTCTCCGGCCCGCGGGAGGGGCGGAACCTTCCTGCCTTCCAATCGCTGCTGCGCGGGCGAATTCAAGCGAGCGAGAGCGATCTCGCTTCGCGGCTGGAGCCGTGGATCCGCAAGGACCAGAACGGCTGGCTCTTCAACAACGCTGAGGACCGCTTCTCGCTTAACGCGATTTTCGGCTTCGACATGACGCGGGTCCTCGACAATCCGACGATCCGCACGGCGGCGCTGCTCTATATCTTCCACCGGATCGAGGAACTGATCGATGGGACGCCGATCATGATCTTCCTCGACGAGGGCTGGCGGCTTCTCGACGACGAAGTTTTCTCTTACTTTATCAAGGACAAGCTCAAGACGCTGCGCAAGCAGAATGGCATTATCGGCTTTGGCACCCAAAGCGCCGCCGACATCGTGCGCTCCAGGGCCGCGAACACCTTGATCGAGCAAACCGCGACCAATGTGTTCTTCGCCAACGCCAAGGCGGATGACGAAAGCTACCGCAGGGCCTTCCAGCTTTCCGACCGGGAAATGCGCTGGATCAGGGAGACGGTCCCCGAGGCGCGATCCTTTCTGATCAAGCATGGGCAGGATTCGGTCATCGCCAAATTGGACCTCGGCGGCATGCCGGAGGTCATCAAGGTGCTCTCCGGGCGCACCGAGACGGTCGCCGAGCTCTATTCCTTAATGGAGGCGGTCGGGACCGCGCCGGAAGCCTGGCTGCCGACTTTCATAGGGAGGACAGCATGACCCGCGTTCTCCTTGCGTCGACTCTCCTTCTCGCTTCAGCCGTCGCCGCCCGCGCCGATATTCCGGTCGAGGACGCCGAGCAGCTCACGCAAAAGATTCAGACCTCGGCGCTGACGACGACCCTGGTCCCGGTGCAGCAGAAGCAGCGCGACGGGCAGAAGGGGATCGATTGCGCGACCCACACCGGCCAGAAGGGCGCCGTACAGAACAACACCGCGACGCCGAATTCGTCCGCCGGCGCCGCCGCCGTCCAGAGCTACGATTCGCAAATGCGAACGACGCCCGCGACCAACGCCACTGGACCAACGCTGGCGACGCAAAATTTCGGGTCTGCGACGGGCGACGTCGTCGCCGGCAATATGGCGGCGCAGGCGACGATCCACAGCAACGGCCCGACCTATAAAAACGCCTCGGTCCTCATCGGCGGGTCGCCGACGATCATGGCAGGCTATGACCAAAATTCCTCCGGCGGGACGCAGAACGGCCTCAGCTGGAACCAGGTGCTCGCAACCGCCAATCTGCTCGTCAGCGCCTATAACGCGATCAACATGATGCGCGTGTCGCAGGCAAGCCAGGCCGCGCGCGGCATGAGTTTTACGTCCTTCGCCTCAGGAAGCGGGCTTCTCCCCGGCAACGCGATCTGCGGCGCTGGCTACCGCGGCAGTGGCACGGCGAATAGTCCCTGCATCCTGGCTTCGAGCCCGTTCTGCCAGTCGCTGCTCGATGGCGGCTGCGTCGAGCGCCGCGTCGCCGACGCTCTCGGAAATGTGACCGTTTATCTCGAACGCGCACAGTCGCAATAAAAAAGGGCTTTCCATGAAACGGGCGATACTGGCTTTTTGCGTGGCGAACCTTTTCCTCGTTCGCGGCGCCAATGCCCAGGTTCCGGTGATCGACGCCGCCAATCTCTCCCAGTCACAGCAGACGGCGACGAACACCAAGCAAATCCTCTCGACCGATCAGGATATTCTTTCCAATGTGCAGAAGACTCTGCAGGCCGTAACCGGCGACCGCTCGTCGCTGGCGCAGGGGCCGCTCGCGCAAATGGCGCTCGGCGGCGGCTTTTCGATGGGGAACGCGCCGTCGCTCGGCTCGGTGATTTCAGGGGGCCCGCTGTCTTTCGCTGGGCTGGGCGGCGATTCGCAGCAGATCATCAGCTCGCTCATCAATGGACTCAATCTGGTCAAGACGCTTTCCGGGCTACAAGGCGCGCTCCCCAGCGACAAGGCCTATCTCAACTCCTCGAACACGGCCCAACTCATTCTCGGCCTCATCAACTCGACGCAAGGGACGGTCAAGAACGCCAGCAACGCCTTCACGTCCGGCGGGCAGCAGATCGGAAGCTCCCCTGATGTGAAAGGTTCGATTGACCAGAATTCGCAGATCCAGGCGCAGAACGGCCAGTCGATCGTCCAGCTCAATGGCGCGGTCAATACGGCGGCCGCCGCAGCCAACCAGGCCAATCTCGACCGCATCGCCGGGCTTTCCGCCGCGGCCCGCGCCATGCAGTTTCGACCCTACGGACAATAGCGCGATGCGGCTTCTCTTTATGGCGAGCGCCGCGCTGATCGCGGCCGCTCTTTCTGGCTGCGGCTACCGGCCGTTGGAGGCGCCTTGCGCCATGTCCGAGGGTGGCTTGCCCGCGGCCGCGGAACAACCCACGCCCGAGCCGGCAGCTCCCCAGAACGCCGTGCAAGCCCTGTTCTATGCCGAGCCGGAAGCCAAGCGCGCGCCTGAGCCCTTCAGCTCCGCCGCCGGCGACTGCGGTCCCTTGCGCCCAATCAACGCGGAGCGGCTTAAGTGACCGTGCTGCAAAACTGCCCCGCGCAGAATTACGGGTCCGGAATCATCCCGCAGATCCTCTCCGGCGTCGACCAGACCGGCTGCACCTATGTCCAAGGGGCCTTTCAGGAGCTTGCCCGGGATGTGACCGCGGGCGGGGCAGGCGCCTCGATCGCCTCGCTCCTGCTCATCGCTTATGTGATCTTTTGGGGATTTGGCGTCTGGTCCGGAACTGCTACGGGAACGGCGACCGACGCCGCTTTTCGGCTGTTTCGCGCCTTTGTGATCTATGCGCTGGCGACCTCCTGGAGCGACTTCACGAGTTTCGCCTACACGCTCTTCAACGACGGACCAGCGGCGATCGGCAATCGTCTGCTCAGCGTCGGCAATAACAACGCATACACATCGCCAAACGCCGTCGTCTCGGCGCTGGAAGCGATCTGGAACCAGGTCGCGCAAGGCTTTCAACTGCATTTCGCGTTCAGCCTGCAATCCTTCGCCTCGGCCCTCGTCGGGCTCGCCTGCGTCATCATCATTGCGCTCTTTCTCGCCGTCGCCACCTTCACGATCATTCTCTCGAAGGTTTTTCTGTGGCTGATCCTCGGCATCGCGCCCTTGATGATCCTGCTCCTGCTTTTCGACGCCTCCACGCGCTTCTTCTCCGGCTGGCTCGCCGCGGCCGTCATGTATGCGATGCTGCAGGTGCTGGTATACGCCTTTCTCGCCTTCTACCTCACCGTCACGCAGCCGATCTTCGCGGGTCTTGGCGCCGCCATCAACAGCGGCCAGGTCGATTGGGGCGCGCTCGCGCCGTTCTTTCTCGTCGGCCTCACCGGCCTTTTCCTCTTGAGCCAGCTCCCCGGCATGGCCGCGGCGATCGCCGGCGGCATTCCGCTCTATGCGACGACGATCGGCGGGCTCTGGCGCTCGGTCACCGCGAACGGCGCGATGGTCGCCTCAAACGCCTATCGCGCCCGCGTGCCTTTCGGCTACGGCGCACGCTTCGGCGTCGATCGGTCGCTGCAGGATCGCGTCACGCGCGCCCGCTATGAGCGCATCTATGGCCAACGCGCCGCCGATGTGCTCGCCAAGAAAATGGACCAGATTTGATGATGTGGGAATTGCCGTTTCGCCGCCTCCCCCGCAGGGTCCTGCGAGAAGAGTTCGCCCCCATTGCGCCGGGCCCTGGAGCCCCCGCGACAGGGGAGGGCGCGCGCTACTACCAGGAGGGCGGGACCTGGGAAGAGGACCGGACGCTCTGGAAGAATTCGTCGCTCTCGATCGCCTGGATCATCGCCGCCGTGATGACAGTCGTCGCGCTCGGCGCGATTGTCTCGCTCGCAAGCCTCGCGCCGCTCAAGACCTTTGAGCCTTATATGATCGTCGTCGACAAATCCTCAGGCTTCGTCGAGGTCAAGCGGCCGATGGCGGAGGGAGCGCTCAGCCAAGACGAAGCCGTCACCATGTTCAACGTTGTGCGCTATGTGAAGGCGCGCGAGACCTATGATCCCAAGGCGCTCAAGGACAATTTCGATCTCGCACAGCTGCTCTCGACCGGCGACGCCGCCCGCGATCTCACCGAGATTTTCAGCCCGGCCAATCCGAAGAACCCGGTCAAGATCTTCGGCGCGACCACCGAGGTCGGCGTCTCCGTCAAATCGGTGACGTTCCCAAACCAGCGCACGGCGCTGGTGCGCTTTGGCACGGATGAAAAATCCGCCTCAAATATCGTCCATCGCGACTGGGTGGCGCTGGTGCGTTTCCGCTATTCCGGCTCTCCCATGTCGAACCAGATGCGCTTCGACAATCCGCTCGGCTTCCAGACGACGGAATACCGCCGCGACCAGGAAACGGTCCCGACCGCGACGGGAGCCGACAAGTGAGCCGGCGTCTCGGCTTCCCCCTCCTTCTCGGCCTGCTCGCGACCGGCGCTCCGAGCCTCGCGCAGGCAGAAGAGTCGCCTTGGGCGGGCCGCTATGACGCCAGGGTGCGGGAGGTCAGCTTCCGGCCTGACGAGGTCGTCGCCATCAACGGCTCCTATGGCGTCTCGACGATGATCGTGCTGGGCGACGACGAGAAGATCGAGACATTGGCGCTCGGCGACTCGGTCGCCTGGAAGGTCGAGCCCAACAAGCGCGGCAACATCATCTTCGTCAAGCCGGTCGAAAAGAATGCTTTCTCCAATCTGAACGTCGTAACCACGAAGCGCATCTACTCCTTCCTCCTGCGCGCGGATTTCCGGCAGGGTAGGGCGCAAGTGTTCAAGGTGCGCTTTCGCTTCCCGGAGGATGAGGCCGACGCCAGGCTCGTCGCCCTCGCCAAGGAGCGCGCAAGCTATCCCAATACGAAGAATTTCAACGTCGCCAACGCCAACAGCGACTACACCTATAAGGGCTCCTCGCTCTCAAAGCCGACTGCGGTGTTCGACGACGGCGTCAAGACCTGGTTTCGCTTTGCGCCCGATCAGGAGACGCCGGCGATCTTTGTTGTCGACCGCGACCGCAAGGAGAGCGTCGTCAATTTCCATAAAGAGGGGCCCTACATCATCGTCGACAAGGTCAATTTCCAGTGGACGCTGCGCAACGGCGCGGAAGCGACCTGCGTCTTCAATCGGCGGCTAAACAATCTCCACGAACCTGACGGCCTCGAGCCCTATGCGCCAGAGCGGGTGGGCTCGAACGGCTTTCAATTTTGGTAAGGAGCGAACATGCCGTCGCCCGAACATTATCGTTCGCTCGAGCTCGAAGATGCGGCAAGAAGCTCGGTCCAGCGCTCGTCACACGTCATGGGAAATTTCATCAAGATCGGCGTCCCCAGCGCCGCAGCGCTCTTCGTCGGCTGGATGGTTTACGCCTCCCAGCATAAGGAGACGCGGCCGATGACCGCGCCGGAGAAAGAGGAATTCCACACCACCGCTTTTCCGGCGCCGGCGATCGACCAGCGCCCGAATCTGGATCTCGGCAAGATGACGGCCCCTCCGCCGCCCCCAGCCGCCGAGGTCCCCCCGCCGCCGGTCGCCCCGCCCACGCCTCTTGTCGCGCCGCCGGCCTTCGAGACGGAGAGCGAACCGAAAGTCGACGACGTCGAGGCCCGGCGTCTCGCCGCCGAAGAGGAGCGGCGGCGCTGGGAGCGGCTGCGGGCGCCCCAGCTCGTCGCCGATGGCGCGCTCGGCGCGGCGGCAGGGAACGATGAGAGGACCCCGGGTGGGACCTCGGAAACGGCCGATGATGACCCTAACCGGCGCTTTCTCGCCCGCGCCGGCTCCGCCGGCGTCGAGCGATCCATCGCGACGAAAAACGACCGGATCGACGCCCTCGTGCCGCAAGGCACGATGGTGCGCGGCGAGCTGCTGACCGCGATCCAGAGCGACCTTCCGGGCTCCGTGAAAGCGATCACCCGCGAAGACGCCTGGTCCTTCGACGGTCGGCGCGTGCTCATCCCCTCGGGATCAACCTTGATCGGCGAATATCGCTCCGGGCTCGCCCGCGGGCAGACGAGGGTTTTCGTGGTCTGGACGCGGCTGTTGCGCCCCGACGGCGTCTCCGTTCAGCTGGGTTCGCCGGGGACCGACGATCTCGGCCGGGCCGGGAACTCCGGCTTCCTCGACAATCACTATGTCGAGCGTTTCGGGGCGGCAGTCGCGCTCAGCGTCATCGGCGGCGTCTCGCAATTCGTCGCGACGCTTGGCCAGAACGTCAACAGCTACCAGCAACAAAGCCAATATGCGCTCGATCCCTTCACCGGTCAGCTCACGGCAATCACGACTTTGCCCAATCAAAATTTGATCAACGCCCGGCAGATCGGCGCGCAGCAGGTTTCGCAATCCTTGACCCGGCTCTCGCAAGAGGCGCTGCGGGATTCGATCAACATCCCGCCCACCGTTTACGTCGACCAGGGCGCGCGCATCGTCGTCTTCATCAAGAAGGATCTCGACTTCTCCCTATTTTATCCCGACCCCGTCAAAGAGGAACTGAGGGAGCTGCGCCGTGAAGCCAAGGCTCGTCGATAGGGACGCCGACGCCCACACAGTCTTTCTCGAGGACGCGCTCGGGCCGCTGCGGCAATGGCTGAACGACGATACCGTTGTCGAAATCGTCGCCAATGGCCCGGGCGAGCTTTTCGTCGAGGTCATGGGGGAGTCGTCGATGCGGCGGATCGAGGCGCCTGCGGTCACGAGTGACTGGATTCGGCATCTCTGCGAGCGCGTCGCGGGCTTTTCGAACCAGAGCGTTAATAGCGAGCACCCGCTGCTCTCGGCTGCGCTCGCCACCGGCGAACGCTTTCAGGGGGTGCTGCCGCCGGCGACGACGAACGGCGGAGCCTTCGCAATCCGCAAGCAGGTCATCAAGGAGCTCATGCTGGAAGACTACCGCCGCATGGGCTCGTTTGAGCGAGTCAAGGTCTCGGTCGGCAACGAGTTGTCTGAGATTGATAGCGAGCTCTGCGAGCATTTGGACGCGGGGCGGATCGAGGCCTTCATCCGGCTCGCTGTCTGCAATCGCTATTCCATCTTGCTTTCCGGCGGAACCTCGTCAGGTAAGACCACTTTCCTCAACGCTATTTTAAAGGAGGTGGCCCTCGAGGAGCGGATCGTCACGATCGAAGACACGCGCGAGGTAAGGCCGCTGCAAAAAAACTTCCTGCCGCTCGTCGCCTCCAAGGGCGACCAGGGCCAGGCGCGGGTCACGATTGAGAGCCTGCTCCAAGCGGCCATGCGCCTGCGCCCGGACCGGATTTTCCTTGGCGAAATCCGGGGGTCGGAGGCCTATTCCTTCCTGCGGGCGATCAACACCGGCCATCCCGGCTCGATCACAACGATTCACGCCGACAGCGCCGCGGGCGCGTTCGAGCAGCTCGCGCTGATGGTCATGCAGAGCGGACTCGGCCTGCGCAAGGACGAGATCATCGCCTATGTGAAGACGGTCCTGCCAATCGTGGTCCAACAAAGCCGGCTGGGCGGCTGGCGCGGAACGTCTGAGGTCTATTTCTCGCGCATGGCGGCCTGGAAGCAGGGCGCCGCGGCGCGGGCGCGCTGAAAGGTCGAGCGCCGATGATGCGGGAACATCTCGAGCGGCTGGTTATCGGGCTGTTTGTTTTCATTGCCGCGGCGCTGCTTTGGGCCGTGCCCTATGCGATCGTGACCGGCTTTCGCTCCGGCTTCTCCAGGCCTGCGCAGAAATGGGCGCTTCTCAAGAGGGTCACGACGGAAAATCCCCGCTTCGACCTCGAGCAGTTTCCGCCGATCTCCTTCGACCATGGCTTTCCGCTCGCCTACAAGCATTTTTATGTCTATGCCCAGGACGAGCGCGTTGCCAAACTCGCGCTGGAAAACGGCGCCCTCGCCGCCGGCGTCGTGCTCGCGCTCTTCCTCGCCCTAGCGATCTTTCTTTACGCAAACCGCAGATCGACGCTGCATGGCGACGCGCGCTTCGGAACGCTCCCCGAGGCACGCCGTGCGGGTCTGGCCGCGAGAAGCGGGATCATCCTCGGCCGTCTTAATGGACAAACGCTGATCTCGAACGACCCCGGGCACTTGCTGATCGTCGGCCCGACCCGCACCGGCAAGGGCGTGAGTTTTGTTATCCCGAACGGCCTCGCCTGGCCAGGCTCCATGGTGACGCTCGACATCAAGAGCGAGAATCTGAAATCCTTCGGCGCGGCGCGTGCGGCGAAGGGCGACAGTGTTTTCGTCTTCGCGCCGGGCTCCGCCTCCTCCCACCGCTACAATCCGCTCGACTATGTGCGGCCCGGTCCCGAAATGGCGACGGACTGCGCCAATATCGCGACCTTCCTCGTCGCGACCGGCTCAGTCGAGAATGAATGGACGCTTGCCGCGCGCAAGACCGTCGCGGCACTGCTCGGCTATGTGATGACCAGCATCCATTTCGAGAAGGCGCGGCATATTCGCTCCGCCGTGCGAGTGATCTCGACTGGGCACGACATCGCCGATGTGCTCAAAGCCATCGCCGGGACGGAAAATGACGGTTCTGTCCCGTCCTGGGTGCTTGACGCCTTCAATCAATTCGTAGCGATTCCCGACCGCACCCGCGGCTCGGTCATGTTCAACGTCAACAACGCCTTTGCGGCCTGGGACTCGCCGCTGATCTGCGCCGCGACCGAAACGTCGGATTTCGACATCCGCGACCTGCGCCGCAAGCGCATGTCGATCTTTATCGGCTCGCCGCTTGCCGATCTCGAAAGCTACCGCCCGCTTATTCGCATCTTGTTTCAGCAGATCCACGATGTGCTGATGCGCAATCTTCCTGGCGCCGACGAGCCGTATCAGGTCCTTCTGCTCCTCGATGAATTCTACGCGCTTGGTAGGATGTCGTCTCTCGCCTCGAAGATCGCGGTCAGCGCTG
The DNA here is from genome assembly GCF_027925385.1 of Methylocystis iwaonis. NCBI lineage: Bacteria > Pseudomonadati > Pseudomonadota > Alphaproteobacteria > Hyphomicrobiales > Methylocystaceae > Methylocystis > Methylocystis iwaonis. Next base: position 29,944 of record NZ_AP027145.1, on the reverse strand, counting down.
GCTATGGCTTCCGCATGACGATCGTGCTGCAAAACATCTCCCAGCTCGACGAGACGTACGGCAAGGCGATGCGCGAGACGCTTGTTGCCGGCGCGGCGCTAAAGCTCTTCGTCGCAATCAACGACAATGAGACCGCAAAATATGTCTCGGACGCGCTTGGGACGTACACGGCGACGCACACGACGAAGATGATGGGAGCAGGCCTGTCTCAGTCTCGCGTGTCGCTCGGGCACATGGCGGCGCCGCTGCGACGGCCGCAGGAGCTGACGCGGATGCCGAGGGATAGGTCGATCCTGCTCGTCGCCAATGCGCGGCCGTTCGAGATTGGGAAGCTCTATTTTTTTCGTGATCACCAAATGCGGCGGCTCGTCGATGAAGCGGGGGCCGCGAGAGGCGACCCGCCAAGTTTGCGGCGGTGGACGGAACCCTCCGCATGGCTCGAGATTCATTCAAAATCGACGCTGGTCTCGAGGGCACCGCAAGGTGAGTCTGGCTCCATCCTACCCTCGCTGGCGAGCGCGGGACCCGCTATAAGCTCAGAGAACCAGAGCACACAGAGGGGCCCTGTGGGCATCAGCGCCGAGCTTTCGGATGCGATCGCGGGGATAAACGCCGAGGCGAGGCGGGCGAGCCACTCTGCTTCCTCGGGATCGGGCGAAGACGTTGGATTCGCTCTGAAGGAATTGATGGCAATTGCGGAGAAAATCCGAAAAGGCTGGAGCGCAGCTTAGATCTCGGGCCTTCAAGGCTTGGGCTCCGTGAAGTGTTAGACAGGTTTGCTGAACACGAAGCTGTTTCCGTGCAGATTGGCTTGGCCCAGCGTCCCGTGGCCATGAGTGCGAGACACCCTCAACCGGTCAGCACCTTGCAAAAAAGACGCGCGGGGTGCGGCTGCGCGCCACTAAAGGAGGACAATCGGCGGGGCGGTCACGCCGATTGTCGCTGCCATCCAGCGGAGGCGAACGATTTGTGCCTCCAGACGCTATGACAGAAGCGGTCATGCGTGCCACTCGAAGCAGCCCGTCTCGACTATAAAGGTCCGCAAGATGCGATCCGACTTAAGAATAAGCTGGCGGTCGCGCACGTTCTGCGGCGACTTTTCGCCATGAAACAGGTTGCACCGCACTTGGTAGATCGTGCGCAACAATTGTTCCCACGATGGCCTATCGCCGGCATTCCACGCCGAGGGCTGGCGCTTGACATTGGCTGCACTGCAGGCTGCGGCGAATTCATCGCTATGAAGCCGCCAGAAGGCGTCGCGGCCAAGTTTTTTCCGTACGTCTCGGACATTTAGAACTGGCCACATCGCCGAGAAATCATAAACAAGACGATGAAACGCGCGAGAGTTTTCCATCAAGCCGGCATAGGCATCGGTCAGGCGACGGTTGACAGAGAGGTCCCGGATCATGTCCGCGTCGGTCTCCCGCTCGGTAATCGCCGCCATCCACCCGTTGAAGGCCATCCAAATATTAACAAATGACATGAACGCGGACCGCTGCCGGTCGGCATTCTGCATAAGTTCTAAGACAAGGTCCTTCGTCTCTGGCTCCATGATTTGAAAGTTCGCGAAGTTGATCACGGCTGTCATTTCCGTCTCACCCTTCACGTGGTTCGGGCAGATCGGGCGCTGAAGGTCGCTCCTGTGGATCTTCGGGCGCGATGTCCCGAAATGCGCTGCCTTTAAGTGCGCGCTGCCGAGAAACTTCAACAATGCGATCGATAATGCGATCCGGGGTCCGCCACTTGATCACGAGCTTGCCGGTATCCATCCCATAGTCGGCAACGACATCACGCAGCTGCTCAATGTTTAACTCTCCAAGCGCATTACGCAAGACCCCCTCGCCTTGGCGCGCCAGCTGGACTGGATCTAGAACAGCCGGCGCACGCCGATTGCTAGGTCGTTTGGGTTCTTCCGTCTTGGATGCGGTCCTGGGAGCATGGGCCACATCGGCACCCAGCGGCGCGACGCTGAGAGCCTGCTCGATTCTCTCTCGGAAACTTGGGTTGTGCTCGGCCTCATCGGCGATTTCACGGACGAGCGCCGTCAGGAATTTCCGGATATTCATTGTCACGCCTCCAGGGCAGACCAGATCTCTCTGGCGAGGTCATCGTACTGACCCGCCAGCTCTGCTCCGTACTTCTGCTTTAGGGTTCGCGAGTACATCTGGAATTCGGCCGCAGCGGCGACCGCATTCGCCTGCCGGATAATGGTATCCATCACGTCGGGAAGATCGGCATCTTCTCGAAGCTGCTTCAGCACGTTATTATGCACCGTTGAATTGGCTTGGTACTTGGTCGCAACGATTCCAACAGGCTCGATGGTTTCGGAGATGGCTTCAGAAAAGTCCCTGATGCGCGTGGTAATCTGTGGAATGCCATAGGTCGAGAGATGGTCCGGAATTGTGGGAATTATATAGCCTTCGGAGATTCGAAGACCGTTCAAAGTGATAATCCCTAGGTTAGGAGGGCAATCGACAATGACGACGTCGTAATCATCGAGCTTTCCCTTTACGGCTCGCCAGAGCAGATCGATCGGATTGGCCGCGTAGAATTTCCCCGCGGGGGCCGAGGCGAGTTTGTCCTGGACGTCGATGAGGTCGAGGCTCGATGGCAGCAGGTCGATGGTTCGCGCAGCGCCCACGTCGGATACTTGCTTCTGAAGCGTGCCCTCCAAATTGAATTTACGATTGTCGGGGTCCATCGCATCCTTAAATAGACGCGCTAAAGTCTGTTCCTTTTTGTTCAATTCGAACCATTTCTCCTCGCCAATCAACATCAGCGTGGCGTTGGTTTGGGGGTCAAGGTCGATCACCAGCACCTTCTTGCCCATATTCGCAGAGAACGTCTCAGCTAGAGCAACGGTAGTCGTTGTCTTCGCGACTCCGCCTTTTAAGTTAATCGTAGAAATTACGTGGGTCATCGGCTTCCCTTTTCTCTTGTGGCGCTTTAACCAGGCGCGAATCTGGGAGCGCCGGAAAATTGGGCCCGAAGCCAGCTCGCGAACTGGCTTCGGAAAATCAGCGGCTCGGACTCTCCAATTGGCAACGGCCTGTCGCGAGACACCGGTCATGGCGGCGATCTCGTTGATCCCGACGAGGTCTTCCCAGAATTCTGCCACACTCGCTCCATGTGACCATCGTTCACAGTATTCTGTTTACATTGCTCACAAAGCCGCAGTCAAGGGCGAATAAGCCATCCGAAGGGGTCGGCATTGGCCGTGCGCATTTTGGCGTCGCCGGTACGCTCGACACTATGCCCTGCGCGCCAGGCCGTCCGCGCGAAGCCCTCCGGGAAGCGGCCGCCGATGAGACGGAAACGGGCTCAAGGTGCTTGGCTCCGGCTTTCTCGAAGTCATTTCTGATCTCGCCAGACACTCTGTGAAGAGCCGCGCACATTGATTTCCGGCCGGCTGGCTGAATGAGCGCGCCCTCGACAAGCCGCTCATCCTCAAACGCTAAATTTCAAATAGACTTCAAGAGCATCATCAGGTCGTATCCCGGGAACTGGTGTAGCTCGGGCGGAGCAAGCGGCTCGCGACGCGCGCCTTTCGTAGCGCCGTAGCGAGCGAGCGGCTTGCGGTGGTCATCGACGGTTCGCTGGTAAGATCGGGTTGCGACACGCCGCCGTGGCCGCCTGACCAGTTCGGCCCTCGCCGGCGACCGGGATGATCGCGCTCACCTACACCACGTCATGGGACACGATCCATTAACCATCAATGAGTCGGATTGGCAGTGCCGGATAGAGATTCGAGCTGATTTCAATTTAGCGCCCGCTGAGCCTTCAGATACCGCACTTCGAAATGGCCTGCTTTAGCCAAGTAGGAGGCGAAGCTCGGCGATCAACGGATTAAGGTCGCCCTCGTAGCTGCGGATCATCGCCGGCAGAAAGCTTTCGCGCTTCACACGCGCGAAGGCTAACGGATAGCCGGCCCGTTCCCCGATCATCGCTATAAAGGTCAGCTGGGAGCGCCCATTGCCCTCTCGGAACGGATGAATCGCGTTTAACTCACCGAGAAAACGCGCTGCCTCACGGGCGAAGTCATCAGCATGTGGCGAATTCAAAACTATCCCAAGCGTCCCAAACAAGCGCTTCATTTGTGCGTCGATGTGCTCGGGAAAGCAAAACGGGTTACCTCCTTTAGACGTACGCACAGTTCGATATTTTCCGGCCCAGCTGTAGACGTCCTGAAACAGGTGGCGGTGGACGCGGCGGTAGTGAAGCGCGTCGTAAACTCCGCGTGGCAAAGGCTCGCGCGCTCGGATCGCCGTCATTTCGAGTTCAAACGCCTCAAGCAAATCCGGATCGCGCAGGCCGAGCTTGTTCTTGAGCGTGTTTATGCCTTTGTAGGCGTAGGGGTCGTCGAATGCGTCGTAGCCGAGCGCTCTCACCTACGCGACTTAGCGTCCAAATAGGCGCGGATAACTTCGGACCGCTGTTGATCGGTGGATAGCTTGCGCTTCTTCATGTCGGCCAGCCGCTTGCGGCTCGCGACGCTGAGGCCTAACCCTTCCACCGCCGAGATGGCAGCGAACGTCTGCTGCCCGAGGACGAGATCAGTGCCGCCAAAACGCTTCGGTGTCTTCTTCATTCTATCTTCGTCACGGTTTTCGCTGAGGCACCCGACCCACTGACCACGATCTTCATCGGTCGAGAAGCTTGCGCGCTTGCGAGATACGGTCCTTAAGCCCGGCCTGAAATTTTGGATCGCGACGGCGTGTCTCAATGTGGGTGGTGATAGCAGAACGAATCACGTCCGACACGGGCCGATTTTCAACGCTTGCGAGCATCTCGAGGGCCTGAGCCTGATCTTCGGAGAGGCGGACAGTCATCGCTTTGACTTGTTTCATAGTGCTTTTCTGAACCAAATCAGACTGCTTGTCAATATACGTGGTGTCGTGGTATCAGGGTATCAAGACATGGAGGTGGCAAAATGGATAATGATCGTGTGGACGCGCTAAGGCCTGATCGTCCCCAGGCATTCGAGATCAAGATCGACCGCACAAACTACAAAGTTCGAGAAATGGTGCTGACTGGCGGCGAGCTGCGGCGTTTACCGGAGCCTGACATCGGGCCAGACCGTGACCTTTTCGAAGTGGTGCCGGGAGGATCCGATGTGAAAATCGATACGGATACCAAGGTGGAGATGCGCAACGGCTTGCGTTTCTTCACTGCACCGGCCCAGATCAACCCCGGCCGCTAGTAGGGAGTACGCTGATGTTGCCTACTATCGATCAAAATTACCTTGAGGCGCGAGCGCCGGGCAGCTCCGTGACGCTGGAGGGTGGCATGATTTGCGTTGTCATTCCCGCCTTCTCCTTGCCGGAGGGATTCAACCACTCAAGCGCCGATCTTCTCCTGCGTCTGTCGCCAGGTTACCCCGACATCGCACCTGACATGTGGTGGTTTGAGCCGGCTGTGCGCCGCATCGATGGGCGCCTTATCGCCGCAACTGAATCTCAAGAGGTCTACCTTGGGCGCACTTGGCAGCGCTGGTCACGCCACCTCAATCCGGGCCAGTGGCGCTCCGGGCTCGACTCGCTGGAAAGCTATCTGGCGCTCGTCCGCAAAGAGGTCGCCGCCGCCGCTGCGGCGCTGGCAGCATGACAACGACGCTCGTAATTCCGGGTCCGCTCTCGGAGGAGGTCGCGACGGCCTCGCGCAATTCGATGGAATGCGCTGCTGTTCTCCTCGCTCGCCGAATCGAGGCGGGGCGAGATGTCCGACTTCTCGCGCGTAGCTTGCATCCGGTTCCGCCGGAGGCCTACATCGAACAGAGCCCGCACCATCTGCTGATAGCTTCTCAAGGTTATGTGCCGGCGCTCGGTGCAGCCGAAGCGGATCACGCCGTTCCAATTTGGTTTCACACCCATCCCGGCGAAGAGGGTGCACCGTTGCCGAGCAATCACGATCGTCAGGTCGATCGCGAGATAGCTGACCTCTTTCAGCTGCGCAGTGGCTCAGGCTTATACGGAACGTTGATCGCATCTCCGCGAGGCGCGGATTACGTATTCAGCGGCGAGTTGACACCGGAGACCGGGGAGACGTCGTCGATTGACCGGTTGTGGGTGGTCGGCGAGCGCTGGAAGCTCATGCCAGCCTTCGCGCGGCAGGCCACTCTGCCGGAAGCGCTGTTTGACCGTAACGTTCGCGCTTTCGGCCCAGCTATCCAGACGATTCTCGGAGACCTGCGCATTGGCATCGTCGGAGCCGGAGGGACAGGGTCGGCTGTCGCCGAGCAGCTCGTCCGGCTGGGCGTTCGCCATCTGCTGCTGATTGATAACGACAGCTTATCCGAGAGCAATGTCACACGGGTCTACGGCTCCACGCCTGGGCGCGTCGGTCAACTAAAGGTTGAGGTGCTACGCGATCATCTCCTGGCAATCGCTTCAGACCTCGACTGTTCTATCGTGGACGGGATGATTACTACTCGGAGCGTTGCTTGGGCGCTGCGCAGCTGCGACCTGATTTTCGGATGCACCGACGACAATGCTGGCCGGCTCGTGCTCTCCAGAATCTCTACCTATCTCCTGACCCCGGTAATAGACGTTGGGGTATTGTTAAGCAGCGATCAAGCGGGCACGCTCATTGGTATTGACGCGCGGGTCACGACGCTGACGCCTGGCGCGGGCTGTCTGGTTTGCCGTAACCGAGTCGACTTAGGTCGTGCATCCGCCGAGATGAAGTCGCCTGACGAGAGACAACGGTTGGCCAACGAAGGATACGCCCCCGCGCTTGGTCGGGTTGAGCCGGCGGTGGTGGCGTTCACCACCGCCGTCGCCGCCGCGGCCGTGAATGAATTGCTTGATCGCCTGATCGGATATGGCCCCCCGGAGCGACCTACCGAGACGCTGCTCAGACTCCACGAACGCGAGATTTCAACGAATCGCGCTTTCCCACATGACGCTCACTACTGCCATCAAGCACAGGGCAAATGGGGTGCCGGCGATGAAGACCCGTTCCTTGGACAACTGTGGGTGACAGTATGAAAATCGCGTGGTGGCAATGGCTGCCTTTCTGGCGCTGGCGTACAATCGGCTCAGTATCCTCTGCCGACGAGGTGCCCCAACGGTTGCCGCGTAACGCCATCGTTTTAGTCGGAGATCTGCGCCATATCAAATGGATTGTCTTCGACTGTCCGTGTCGTACCGGACATAGAATTATGTTGAACTCTGACCCGGTCCGCCGGCCCTACTGGACGCTGAATGCTTCGTCTCGATTAGGTATCTATCCTAGCGTCGATTATCGCGGTACAGACAGACGCTGTCATTATTTTGTTCGTAACGGCAAAATCATATGGACCAAGGACAGCGACCGATGAATGACCATGGAAGAGACGTCGAATCGCAACCGCTCACGCCCCAGCCGGCGCGAGCGATCGAAAAGACCCCGATGTTCACGGCAATGAATGCGGCGCGCTATCAGCGCCAGACCTTGATCCGTGAAATCGAGGCTAGCCAGCCGAAGCTTCTTTGCTATGTCGCCGGCACTAAGGCCCCGGTCGACCGATTCGACACGCTCGGGTTCGTTGACATGCTCCACAACGTCACACCTGGAGAACCGATTGATTTGATGCTGCACACGCCTGGCGGCGATGTGGATGCCGCCGAGAAACTGATCACGCTGGTCAGGAATGCGACCGGCGAGGAGGGGCAGCTGCGTGTCATCGTGCCCGATTATGCCAAGAGCGCGGGCACACTGATGGCGCTGGGCGCCAACACTATCATCATGAGCGATTCCTCCGAGCTAGGACCGATTGATCCTCAGGTATCTTCCAAAGACGGGAATGGCCATGACATCGTCTATTCGGTACTGACATATCTCACCGCCTACGAGGAGGCAAGGCAGGCGCTAACGCAAACTTCCGACGACGAAGCGACCCGCCTCACCTTCGATAAATTTGATCCAGTGATCGTGCGCAAATTTCAATCGGTCAGAGACCGCGCCCGCCTGTTTGCAGAAAATCTTCTGAAGCGACGTGGAGCTAACTTCTCGAAGATCGCCAGCGAACTGATGGATATCAACCGCTATCCTTCGCATGGGCAAATGATTGGCTGGGAGGCAGCGCGGACAATGGGATTGCCGATCGAGTATTTGCCACCGACGGCTCCCCTGTGGCGCAAGTATTGGGCACTCTACTGCCACCTCCGGCTTGCGATCGAAAGCGAACAACGCATTTTCGAATCCAATTACGTTTCAATTTCGATGTAGCAGTGCGCACACAGCGCTCTTGGCTGACTCGTTAAAAATCTGTATGGGATAACGCCTACCCAAGGTCAGTGAGAGCCTAGTGCATGCGAGCAAATCATAGCCAGTTGGTTGTCCTCTTATCCAGGATGTGGCGGCTTTGCAGGTCGGTGAGAAACAGGCTCTGGATCGCCTGCATCCGAAGGCCCTCATTAAACCGCCGCGCTTCGAAGTCTATCGCTATGCTAAGCCGGGTTGCGCAGCAAATCCACTTCGCATCAGTAGGAACGCCTTGCGTCTCACTAATCATCACTCTTCGATCTCGGCCTCAATTGCCTTAACCGTAGCCTCTCGCTCGGCAGCACTTTGAGTCAGCTTTTCTGCTTGTTGGCGCCTTAATACTTCGAGCCTTGGATCGACAGCGAGCGAAGCCTCCGCAGGCTCCACGGCAATGGCCGTTAGCGCACGCTGAGCTTCAACGACCACGTGCGTACCTGCTAGCTTGCCAGCTGCTGTTCTCCGGGCTTCCCGCACGATGACGCGAGACGTGTCGATATCACGCGCGTCTGCCGGTGTCGCATTCGTTGCCGTCTCGGCCCTTTCCACGAGCCTCTGCGCGCTGATCGCTTCGCGTTGTTCGACGCGAGCGATTCCCGCGGACTGTTCCACGACAGGAGCGAGCGCGGCTTGCGAGGATTTGGCCTCGAATTCACGCTGCATATCGACGCGCGCCGCAAGCTTTTCGAGATAGCGCCCCGAGCGCTCGAAAAATGCGGCTCTCGTATCCGCCGGCAGGACGGCGCCGACCCTGTCCACGGCTTCGTTGAGCAGCTTGAGGTCGGATCCCATTTGCGCGGCGGTGATCGGCATGGCGCTGCTCCTCGTGGTTTGGGTGATGAGAGCCTGATTGACGAGCGTGGCGATTGCTTGCCCGGCGGCTTGAGAGAATTGCGTCCGCTGGGCAAGAGCGCTTGCCGTCGCGCTCTGCGGTTCCTCCTGCGCCAGCTGTCGCCACGTTGAGGCCGAGTCGTTCGCGACGGCGAGCTGACGCTCCGAGGCCGGCATGCGAATTGGATTTGTTCGCGCAATCTCGATGCGTCGGCGCGCATTGTCGATGAGCGTCTTGTTGGCCGGGTCGCTCGCATAGGCGCGATCCCGCGCCTCTCGGCCCGGCCGAGGATGATCGGCGGCGTCGACGATCGCCTTGTCCTTAGGGCCATAGCTCTGCGACGAAGCGCGCTCGGCCGCGGAGGTCGCAACGATCTTTAGCCCTTGCATCTGGGCGTGCTCCGCGAAGGTCTCGCGCCAGTGTCGAAAATCCTGCGGCCCGGAATGAATTTTCACGCCCTCGGCGTCCCGGACAGCGACGATCACATGGGCGTGGACATGCCCAGCGTCCGCCTTGTCGGTGTGCACGCCGAACATGAATTTGTGCGCGGCGAACTGCTCATGGACGAAGCCCCGCACGGCGGTCCTGAAGGCGCCGACGTCGACGCCCGCCTTGGTGGAGACGATAAGGTGCATCGTGTCGCGTGGCTTGAAGGAGCGCAGGTCCCGCCGCCAGGCGCGCGACTCGGCCTGGATGGCGCTCGCGTTGTCGAGGAGGGCGCCGCTATCTGAGGCCGCCGCGCCATGCTCCTGGAGCCGCGTCAGGCGATCGACGACGCTCGTTGGGCCGTTGCCAGGCGCGCCGGGCTCGAGCACGATGCGGTGCTGGCCGATCCCGGTCGCCGCCTCAATGCGAGCCTTCATTCGCGCCTCGGATTTCGGCGCGAAAACGCGGGCTTCAAAACCCTCGGCGACGTGGCGTTCGGTTACATAGAAGCGCTCCCGCGTGTCCGTTTCCCCTTCGCGGAGCGTTCCGGCAAAGGCGACGACGGCCCGCGCTTCGATCGCGCCATCCGTCAAGGCGTTGATGCGATAAGCGTAGCGATGCCCGACAAAGGCGGCTGACATCGCCTTCTCCAAAGTGCCGCGGTCGCCCGGCGTGTCTTTGAGGCCCATGACCTGGAAGCGCACGCCGGCGACGTCCTGGCTTTCCTTGCGCGGCTCGAAATCTTTCGCCCATTCCGCGATTTCGCCGTTGATCGCCGCGCGCCCCTTCAACTCGACGCCGTCCTGGGTTTCGAGAATGGCGTCTTCGCGGTCGACATAATTCGCGGTCGCCGAGGCCCGCGCCGCGCCATGCGCATAGGAGACGACCTTGACGACGGCCGGTTGATAGCCTTGCGCCAAGGCCCGCGCCCGTGAGATCAGCGGCGCCCCCCGGCCGATCACGGCGGGGGAAGACCCGACGTCGACGCTTAGGCGCGGCGGCTTCCCGCCCTTGGCGGAGACGTCCGGCAACCGCCGCCGCTTCTCTTCATCCTCCGCGCCCGTGATGGTCATTCCGCGTAGAACGCGATCCGAAGCCAGGGCACGCGGGGCTGGCTCCTGGGCCGAGACCCGTGAATGCTCCAATGAGGAGGCCGTCGACGGCCTCAGTCCTACCACCCTATCAGGCCGCTCCTCGAGTCCCTGCTTCTCCCGCGCCGCGCGAGAACGCCGGACGGCGTCCGCCATAACGGCGAGCCGGTTCATTTCCAGCACAAGGGAGGCGCGGAGGTTCGCTCGAGCCTCGCTCATGACGCCTCCGTCCCGGGAAGCGGCTTTAAGCCTGCGGCGCGACGTAGCCGCGCGCCATAGGCGACGGTCATCTCATGGACGAGCGCGCTGATCTCGGAGAGCGCCCGGTGGGTGGCGACGAAAAGCTCCTTGTCCTCGGCAAGCTGCGGCGCATAGCCGAGATTAATGCCCTTGACGATCTGCGCGATATTTCGCCCGCAGGCGCGCAGCTCCCGCGCCGTCGCCGCGAGCGCCTTGCCGTTCTCGACGCTGAGCGCGGGGCCTAGGTCGATCGACGCGCGCACAAGCCGGCGCAGCAGATCGGACTTACCCAGCCCGAAAATCGCGCAGGCCTGCTCGAGCCGCGCGAAATCCTCCGGCGAAAAGTCCGCCTGGACGCGATGCTTGGCGATGTCGGGCTTGCGCGGTCGGGGCACGGCGATCCTGAGCGGCGAGGAGAGCGGGCGCTTGGCTTCTTCTATATTTTATACGATACTCAACAAACCGGTATCTTGTCAAACTAGGAAACAACCAAAACGCCTGCTAACCCTCTCTTTATCAGCACTCTATCGCAATTTTGTCTCGCCAACGCGTCTCATCTCCTTATGTGCATTGTCTCACTTTACACTTTAGCATATTGATGGATGCGCCGGTGCGTACCTGAAAGGTATCGGAGGACGTATCGCGCACGCATCACGACAATGCGTCGATACGTCTCGTGAATGTCCGAGCACAATGTCACAGAGGATTCGCGCGCATGACGCAGAAACACACCGACGCGAACTGGGCGCAAGCCCTCGCCGATTTGCGGGAGGCGCCTGCAAAACCCCGTGGCGCAAAAAGCCTCAGGCAGGCGATCGAAGATGCGATAGATGACGTCACATCCTGCCGACAGAGGGGGCATACGGACAGCGATATCGTCGCGATATTCGCGCGAAACGGAGTCCACATGAGCCTGCATACGTTTCGCCAATATGTACGACAAGCGCAACGCGCGAAGGCGCAGCAAGCATCGGGGGGAAGGGGCAAAGCCGCGCGCGCATCAAATGCACATAGCCCCGATATCTTCAGCCATGCGCAGACAACAAAGGCGGAAAACAGCCGCGAAGCAGACGCGACGAGGCCGGAGGCGACCGCGGAGCAATGCGTTGATACGCCCGTGGCGCCGCCGGCGATGTCGCGCACGCAGGACGCTCCGGCGCCGATTTCACAGGCGGTCGTAAAACCACTGAGACAAACGGGAAAGACGGCCGCTGAGGTGCTCGGCCACCGCTTCAACGAAGACGTTTGAGTGGAAAGCGGCAGGCCTCGGCCTCGGATGGGGTAGGCGCTCGGAGGATTATTCTTTATAGTTTAGGAGAATAGTAGCTCTGGAGATGACGAATGGCGTCGGACGGCAAGCGGCGGGTGGCGTTGATCGCCAACGAAAAAGGCGGCGTTGGCAAGTCCGTATTCACCCGCGCTTTGGTGGACTGGCTGCGGACGCAGGGAGAGCGCGTCCTTGCCTTCGACGCGGATGGCTCGATCGGCGCAACCATCCGCGTGCTTGGGACGCGAGAGACTGAAGGGTCCCTGTCCAAGACCCAGGATCCCGCGGTCGGAATCGGCTTCTACAATGGCCGCAGCGACAACGAGCGCAACATTCTGCTTGACTCGATCGCCTCGAACGATCCGCTTTACATCCACGATCTCGCCGGCGGACTACTCGCCGATCTGACGAAGATCGTCGACGACGGCGAGGGGCTCTCCGGCCTGCTCGACGCCTTCGCGACGCATGGGTGTCGGCTGACCGTGTTCCACGTGATCTCGCCCGACATCGGCTCCACGCAGTCCGTCGCGCGCTGGCTCGACTTGACCGGCGCGAGCGTCGACCATGTCGCCGTCGTCAATCTGAAGCACGGCAAGCCGCCAGGCGACTTTCCCTTCTGGTACGGCTTCCGGGACGCTAAGGGCGAGAGCAAAGGCGGCGGCACACGCCGGCGCCTGCTGCAAGAAGGCGGGCTCGAAATCGAGTTCCCCTCGCTGCAGAGCGGCACCTTCGCGAAATTGGACGCCGAAAACATTCGCTTCTCGCAGGCGCAGGCCGTTGGGTTGCTGACGATCACGGAACAAGCGCATGTCGCCAAGTTCCAACGCGACTTCGTGGCGATGATCGCTCCAGCCTTGCCTCTGCTCGGCCTCTCAGGCGCCTGATGGATGCGGGCGCCAAATCCCGTTTTGAGAGGGCCGCGGACGTGCTTGGCGTCGATCCCGCGATCCGCGAAACCATGTGGCGGCGGATCGGCGATCTGCAGCTTTCCCCGGATGATCCCACCGTCGTGTTTCTCGCCGTCGCCGGGATCCTGGAGAAGGCTGCGATCGACATCCCGGCGGCGATTTACAGCTTTCCGCAAGGGGTTCAGGACGCGGCGAAGGAAGCGGTCAAGCCGTTGACCGACGCTGCTGTCGCGGCCGCGCGAGAAAATGTCGCGGGCCAGATCGCGAGAATGGTCGAAGGGACCAAGGGCGACGTTCGCCAAGCGGCGACGAATGCGTTGCGAGAGCTTTCCAGCCGCGAGGAGGGGCAGGCGCGGTTTTTCCAGATCGCGGCGCTCTGTCTTGCGGCGGCCCTCGGCGGTGGATTGGGATATGCCGCGGGTCGCACGGACCAAGCGCAACTCCGACAGGGGGCAGAGGCCCTCGCCGCCCGCGCAGACGCCGACAGCTGGCTCGACTTGATGCGGGCCAATGGCGATCTGACGAAGACGCTTCGCGACAACTGTGACGGCGGTAAAGGCGTCTATGTGGTTCAAGGCGCCCGCGCTTGCGCGCCGCCGCTGTGGCTTGATGCGCCACCCGGCGCGCCGGCGAACGCCGCAGGACGGGGGCTCTCCGTCATGGGTTGGGTCGCCGGCCTGCCTGCCGCCGTCTGGGCGACGCTGGGTCTGGCGGCAGGCGCCTTGTTGAGGAGATTTTTGGTGGAATTCCGGCGCAGCCGCTCGGTGAGATGGCTCCTGGATTTGTGAAGGCAATTGGGCCGCCCCAGAGGAGCGGCCCTTGCGGTTTAGGCCGCAGCGGAGTCGGCGGCCTTCTTTTTCGGGGCGCGACTGAACTCGTCGCAGATGAGTTCGACAACATAGACCGTCTCGCCGTCGCGCTTGAAGCTGTTCTGGCGCAGGCGGCCCTGCGCGCGGACGTAGTCGCCGGATTCGACGTTTTCGGTCACATATTGACGCGTGTTCTTGTCGAAAATCACGATCTTGTTCCAGTCGGTCTCGTCCACCCATTGGCCGTCCTTTTTGTAGGAGGCGTTGGCGGCGATTGACACGCGGATGTTTTTCTCGAAGGTCTTGATCTTGCCGACGCGGCCGAGGATGTGGAAGCGGGCGAAGTCGAACATCGTCTTTCTCCTTTTATCCGCGAAGGAGCCATCCCCTTCGCTTATGTCGCGCCAGACGGGCGGCACAGGGCCTGGCAGAGCCCGAGCCGGAGGCGAGGGGCCAGCGAAGCGCCGCGCCACGCCCGGCGACGGAAATTTTGAGGGCGCTTGCGCGCGAGCGCGAGGAATTGCCAACGCAGGCGGCAAGGGGAAAATTTTCGACGCCAGTGGCCGACGCCACGGCCCGCCGAACGTATGCGTCAATGACTTAAGCGAAAGGGGAGGCGTCTTGGAGGTTTAGGGAGAAAGCGTTCGACGTTGTCGCCAGTTCTCGCGAGCCGCCTCGGCGAGGACCTTCGATATGACTGCGTCGATGGCGCCTGAAACGGCCAAGATCGAAGCTCGACATTGGCTGGACGCTGATGGAACGGTTCACCTTCGTGTTTCGACCTTCGTATCAGTGTGAGCTCCGATCGATCCAGCCAACGATCCCTACCGCGCGGGGCATCGCCGAAGCACGGCTCAAAACGCCCGATGGCGATCTCGGGTTCGGCCTCCCATGAGGTCGTCACGGGCACCCGCATAGAGTCGACCCAGAACAGGACAGACCAAACGGCTGACCGCTCCCGAGAAGGCCGCACGTTGGGCGGGATGATCCCTCACGTAGGCGTCAGCGCCAATTGCGCCCGCGCCGGCGCTGCATCGCGATCAACTCCTTCTCGAGTGGATGGCGGCCACGCTCGATCTCGCGGGCGAGCATGACGAATAGCCCTCCCGGAGAGCGTATCGGCGTGCCGCCGCGCTGCTCCCCATCGGCATGTCGCTGAACGACAAAGAGACCAAGTAGGCCGGCGTTGACGGCGCCGAGCCGTGTAGAGGCTGCGTCAAAAGCGTGCCGGGCGAGCCCGCAGGCCCGAATGAATTGAGCGCCCAGGGTCGCCGCGCGCTCGATCGTCGTGACTGTTCCCCACTCCCCGAGCTCGGGGCAGGCGGCGAGCCAGAGGGCGAGGTCCTTGGGGATCGCTCGGTCCGCCGTCCCCAGCGTCGTCCGTTCGTTTCGCCGAACGTCGCCCCCCTTCCTTTCTCGAAAAGCGTCATTGCTGGAATAGTCGGGCTGGTCGGATGGCGGTGGGGAGCGGTGGCGAGGGGCGTTGCAATCTTCGGTAGAGGGTTTGGATTTTTGCTCTGAGTGACGGCCCGCATGGCCGGCAGAGCCGGGCGACTCAGCCGAAGGATCGACCCGATAGCGGACCGCGCGAGATTCCTCGGCTAACTCGACATAGGCTTCGATCGCCGTGGCGTATTCCTCTGGCGCGGCGGCTTTCGAGGGCCGCGACACGACCTTCGCGCGCGCCAGAATTTCCGCATAGGCGCCGGACGGATCCTCGGCACACAGATCGAGCAAGGCGTTGCGGGCGGCCGTGAGGTCGTCGCGCAGCTGCCGGCGCACGCGATCTTCAATATCAAGGGCGCGAGCGCGCTCAGCGAATTCCGCGGCGCGCGCGTGCAGCGGCGTCAGATCGAAGCCTCTCGCGTCGACGAGCTCGCCCTTGGCGTTGGAAATTGGAAAGCGCTTCCCATTGGCGCTGTCGCGCATCACGATCACACCGCGCTCGCGAAGCTTTACGATCGTCCGACGGATCGTGCGCTCGCTCATGCCGGTCTTCTTCTCGATCTGCGTGTTCGACGGCCAGCAGAGCAGACCATGCGCCAGCTGCTGTTCGCCGAAGCAAACCGCGAGGCACTCGATCAGCTGACGTTCGCTGCGGTCGAGCGCAAGCGCACGCACGGCGTCCCGCGCGGCTTTTAGAAGTTCCTTACGCGAGACGGCGAAGAGCGGCGCGTCAAAAAGCTTGCCAACGCGCCAGCTCGTCGCGGAATCGCGGCGGCGGCCCGTTGCGTTCGATTGGGCATGGGTCATCCTTTGCTCTCCGCGTTTAAGCGGAAAGCAGGCAAAGAATTTCCGTGGCGCGAAACGCGCAAACCTCTTGCGTAATGAGAAAAGCCCGCTAGAATCCCGAACACGGTTGGTGTTCGGGTGTGAAGGGGTTGCCGTCCCTTCTAGCCAGCTATTCGAGAGGTCCGGCCTTCGCGCCGGGCTTTTCCTTTTTGGGGCCTGCTTCCCTCCATGCGACTCTGGGAAGCACAGTTTATAGTTTAGTAGAATCAGAAAGGCCACCCGGCAGCTCGCTCGCCGGGAAAGGATGGTCGCGCGCAGACGCGCGTTGATGGACGAGCTGCGCAAAAAATCAGCGAAAATTCGAAATTTGTTCCCGCCTGAGGCGGTGACTCCGATTGAACGCGGCTATGTCAAAGGCCGTAAATCCGCGGAACCATGTCGGTGAGGCATCTGCTAAAATAGGACAATAACACGCCAAACGCGTGCCAACCCGGCGCCTCTTTGGGCAACGGCGCGGATTGAGACTGCGCCGCCAAATGCGCCGCTCAGATTTGCGTCGGCGCCACGACGATGTCGCTGCTGGCGAGCGCGGGCGGCGCGCCGAGGCTCGGGAGCGTTGTCGGGGCGCTCGGCGTCGCCGAGGACGCCACCACGCCGCCGGCGGCGTCGGGACAGCTCGAATTCGAGCCCGAGGAAGAGCAGTTGCTTGTGGCGGAGGCCAGAAGCGAAGGATCGCTGTGGAGCTTCCCGTAGGCGTTCTGCACGCCTCTCGCCCAGCCGGCCTGTTCTCCAGGCCGCGGCGAGCCGTTGTAGCACGCCGAGAGACAGGAAAAGGCCGTATCGCCACATTTATTGTCGCATTGTTTGAGCAGCTTCATGCCGCCCATGATATTCTGTTCGTTGATGTCGCGGTTGTAGCCGAGGCTATCTCCGGTCCGTTGCGTAAGCTGCATCGGACCTTTGACGCCGGTGTCGGATCCGGCGCAGGAGTTGAAGCCTTCCGACTCGTGATAGGAAACCGCCAGCGCGAGATCGACGGGCACGCCCTGCTGCTCAGCGGCTGCGGTGATCATCGCGACATTGTTCGGCTGGTTGCCGATCGCCTGCTGTAACGAGCCGGGGTTAAACTGGCCGAAACCCTTTGAACACAACTGGCTGAGCGGCGTGTTGTTTTTGAGCAGATTGTCGCCGTTGGGACAGTCGCTCGCGAAGGCAAGCGTAGAGGCGAGCGACACGAGAAGCAAAGCGGCCCGACGCATCATCTTGCCCCGCAATAGTCGTATCGAACACCATTCATGGAGAAGGCGTTTCGGGAGAGAACCGCGATCGTCACGTCCCTCATCGTCTTGGAAGGGTCACCCTGGATTTGCGCCGTCGTGGGATAGTTTGCGCCTTGTCCCTCAATGCAGGTCTGACGATAGCGCGCGTTTTGCCCAAGCGCCTGACTGAGGCATGCCTGGTAGTGCGGCGAGAAATTCTTGCCGTCGAAATCAACCGTGCCGCCGCCGCCAAGGCCGTCGCATCCGACCGTCGCGGCGACATAAAGCCCCGGCGCCAAACGGTCGCGTTCGTCGGCAAGCGCTCTGCCCGAGAAAGCGAGCAAAATGATGCATAAAGACGCCCAAAGGTTCAGCCTGCCGCGCGATTTACGCCGACCAACCCTCATGCAATGAGTCGGCGCTAACGCCCCCTCTCCCGAGAGAAAAGGTCGCGACATGATCCTCCTCCTGAAAGTTTGCCCGCAACGGCCTGGCTCGGAGCATAACGCACCGAAGCTCTTTATACTATATTATTCGATAGAGCATCGAGCCGCTCGACCTGCTTTCATAGGCGGCATCAGAAGCGCAGCGCCTCTAGGCCACGCCCGAGCCTCCATGGCCTTGCGGCCTGTGAGCAAACTTTTCGACAGCCCCAACCTTCAGACTTATAATTCAGAGGCTTAGAGCATCAGAGGCGCGCCCTCGATCGACTCCCACAACGCCCCATGAGCTTGTGAGGCCTTACCGGGAAAGGGCGGGGGAGAAGACAAAGGGCGGTCCAAGCTTTGCCTTATCATAAAGGATAACTCAATGATCTTCTGGCAGGATAGAATATGATATATTTTAGGCGAAAGCCTGACGGTAATGTGAGTCGCTCGTTTCGGGCTCGGCGCAAGGCGTCACGGTTCGTCATTTGGGGAGGGGAGGTAGAACAGTTATGGCGATGCCAAAACAACAAGAAGGCGAAGACAGGGATTCTGTCGCGACCGCCTTGTTCGCCATTATCTTGCAGCGCAAAGCCAAGGAATACCCCAACCTCAAAACCTTCCTCGATAAGATCGGCATGTCGATGGCTGCCTACTACAATTTGGAAAAGGGCATCGGCAATCCGACGTTTTGGACGATCGAACGGACCGCCAAAGCGCTGGACCTCTCGGTTTGGGACATGCTCGGCATTGACGAGAAGGTCATGCGCGCCTGGCTCGCCGGCCAGAACATCGATCTCGACCGGCTGACGCAAAGCGTAGAGGCGCGACGCCAGACGCGGTCAAAATTTGCCGCAGATCAATTCGCAATCACCCCCCCGGCGTCGAAACCCGCTGAACAACCCGCCGAGGCGAAACCGTCCGCCGTCGATAAGCCCGCTTCGGCGTCGAAGGCAAAGGCGACACGAAAGACCAAGTCGCGCAAGAGAGCCTAACTTCCGACAAAGTAACGCAGAAAATGGCTCCGGTCGCGCCAGCGACTTCATCCAAGCGACTCTTGCTGAGCCTTTCGCTGCACGAATGTCGCCGGCGCCAAGCTTTGTCGGCTGGGAGAGGCTGCATCGAGTCGGCAACAGGAGAGGAGACCGCAACGGGACAGGGTGTTTTGGCTACGGGAGCGCAGACGCCCGCAGAGGCGCTTCTCTTGGCGCTTGCAGTGATGAATCGCTTAGGGCCGGTCTTGACGGCGAATGGAGGCTAAAAATGATTGCTTCTTCTCCCATCTTGGAACAAAGCGCAGAGAAGAGGCGATCCGCCGAAGAGACCGTCAGTATTCTGAATGATCATTTCGGCCCAGACGAATGCGACCGATTGGCGCTGATCGCCATCCTGATCGGAAAAGCCGTTTACGAAAAGGAACCGGACGAAGCCCTGTTCTGGTGCTCCGTCTTCGCGCGACGCGAACGGAATGCGCTCAGCCAAGCGACGCGCCAAGAATTGCAAGCGTTGCTCGACGATTCCACACGTTGGCCATTCTGAACTCTTCGAAAGCCTTCAAGGCGGCTGCGAGGCCTCTCACCGGGCAGGGCGCTATGGCGCCGCGCCGAGAAGAGAGGGTGAACCGCCGCCCCGTATTCGCCTGGAAGGATCAGAGACAGTCGTCGACACGCGCTCAGCCACGGCGGTTGTTTATCCACCACGCCTCGACGCTCTGTTGATGGCGGTCGGCCGCGAGTCGGCTTGCCTCTTGTTCGACATGCGTAACGCGCCTGTCCTCTTCAAGGAACTCGACCCGCCGCGCCTCCTCCTCTGAAAATCCTCGCCTCTCGCGGCGCCAGCGCAACAGGGCTCGGCATAACGCCTCCGACAGGACTCCCGCGGCAAGGCTTGCAAACGCGACCACAAGCGCGACGCACCAGACCGCAAAGCGCGCCTCGAGCGATGTGAACGGAATGACGAACAAGCTGGCAAAAGCCAGAAGAAACAGCCACTCCGACCAGTAGTAGATTGCGTAGGAAACGGCGTAGATCCGATGCATCGAGAGAGGCCTCAATCGAGGTAGAGCGGCACGGTTTGCGAACACTGCTCGACGACGCGGCGCCCAAGGATGACTCCAAGCCTGATCGATTTCGTGAAGACATCGTAGGATGTGTATGAGGCGGCGTAAGACGAGTTCGCCATGGTTTTCTGCGCCCCAGCGCCTGGTTCGAGATAGCAGCCTTTGGCCTCTCTGAGCGTCGTCGAGCTCCCATTCCAAACAGCAAGCCGCATCGGGCACATCTTTACCGAAAGGTCGCTGCTCGGATCTCTCGCCACGGCGACGCAATGGGTGGCCGTATCGAGAATGCTCAGGAGCGCGACCTTATCGCCGCCGCGCACGAGCGCATGCGCTTCGCGCACTGGCGCATTGCCGAGCAGAAAACGCCGATCTCCCGCGGCGAGATAGCGGCGGTTATTGCTCTGGATCACATCGGCCCAAAGGTCGGCATAAATTCGATCTTGGGGCCCCGGAATTTGCAGGTCGCGATAAACGATCGGCCGCCAATTTTCCGGATGGGGCGTGAGCTCCTGCGCTTGGGCCGTCGCCGCCGCGAAACAAAGCGCCGCCGCCAGCAGGGCGCGTCGGCGTTTCAAGGCGGAACGATTTGGCGGGTGGTGCACTATGCTATATTATATAGTGAAGGCGCAAAGGCAAGTCGCTCATGGGGCCGAATTTCGATCGCGTTGCGGGGCGGATCCGCGCCCTCGACGAACTGCGCGGCCTCGCGATCCTGGCGGTCGTCGCGTCCCACACTGGTCTGGTTTTTGGGTCCGACCTGGCCGCAGTGCGCGTCTTGAGCGTTCCAGCGCTCGGCGTGGGCGTCGACTTGTTTTTCGTCATTTCCGGATTTGCCGCCGCCGAAAGCGCGAGGCGATTACGCTTGGAGGCGGATGGCGGCTTCTGGCGCGGCGCGATTGCGTTCTGGATCCGTCGAATTCTCCGGATCGGCCTGCCGGCCTGGGCCGTGATCGACCTGATCGCACTCTCTCAGGCGCACGGGATTTCGCTGGGCGAAACAGCAGACGATTTGAAAGCGGCCGCCGGCTTTTACGCAAATCTGTATTGGGCTCCCTGTTTTGATGGCGCGGTCGGCTGTGGCGCGCCGACGGCCACCTCGCATTTCTGGTCGCTCGCGAGCGAAATGCAATTCTATTTGGCGGCGCCATTTCTGATCGCGCTGAGCTCTAAACTGACGGCCGTGGTCTGCATGACGACTCTCGCCGCCGGCGCCCTGAGCGAACGCCCCTGGGGCGGCTTTTGGTGGACATTCCGCCTCGACGGCTTCGCTGTGGGCGTCCTGCTCTCGCTCGGCCTGACGAGGCAATGGCCCTTGCCGCGCTTTAGCAAGGCCATCGCCGCTTTTTGGCTCGTAGCTGCGTCAATTCTCGCGCGCGTGTTTGGAGCTTTGGCCTCAGGATCGGTGATCGCCATGGTCGCGATCATATTCGGACTTGTCGTCGCCTCGGCCATCCAACAAAGACCTCAGCCTCAGGGAGGAAGCGTGCTGCAAAGACTTGGCGAGCTATCTTTCTCGATCTATCTCGTGCATCTCCCAATTATGTCTGGGATCCATCAGTCGCTTGGCGACCTGGCGCCACCGATCCTGGTTTTAAGCATTGCAGCAGGCTTAACCGTGGTTCTTGCTTTGCTGCTCGAAGCTCTCCTGACAAGGCCGGCGCAAATTCTGGGAAAGCGCATCTCGGAATGGGTGTGCGACCGAGCCGAACGGACGCTGACGCGCGTCGCACTGTGATGACGCACAAGGAAACGGTCCTCAGTGTCGTCTCACTGCGCCTTCTGGGCCCCCCGCAGAAAAGCCTGGGTCCTGCGCAGCCGTACTTGTCGATTTTCTGATCCACCAATGCCGGTGTCGGGAGTTCAACGTTCCGAGCACAAACGCTTGATGCGCCGTTCCCTTTGGTCGATCTTCCCCCATCCGGGCTCCGGAAAGCTTCCGCGCCCGTCCAGCGCCGATGAGGTCGATCGCGTCGCTGGGCCAGGAAGTGTCACCCTGCAACGGGTCAGTAGGGCGTCGTGCGCGGTCCCCACGGCGACCATGAAAAATAATCCTTCGGAGAGGATTCAGGAGCAATCCACGGCGCCTGGGCTTGGGGCGGGGCCGTTTGCGCCATGCGCCATGCGCCGCGCTCATAGAAGAAGTTCACGGTTTCGCGGAACAACCGACGATCCTGCGCGTCGAGGAAATCCGTCGCGCAGTGCACGACGCGTCCGCGAGCCGGGACAATTCGTCCGGTGATGTCGTCCAAGGCCCCCGAGCGACAGGCGAAGAGCCGAACGCGTACCGGCCCGCGACCGGAGCCCTTGGGATCACCAACGATGAGGGCCAAGGGATCGCCGTCGGACTGCTCGCTCGACGCCCAGGAGCGCTGGAAGGCGTGATTCGCCTGGGCCTGGGTGGGATAGGCGACATGGCTTGCCAGAACTGGCGCGAAAGCATCCGGCGCGTCGGCGTATGCGAGACGGCCGGGAACCACCTCCCGGGGCGCGAGAAGTCGATCGCGCGCAGGCGCCTCGGCCATAGAAGCGTATTGAGCCCTTGGCGCCTCGCAGCCGACGAGGCCGCCCAAGATCAAGGGAGCGATAAGAAGGGCAGCGTGCGCGGGCATCTCTCTACCATATAGTATGATAGAGGACTCTAACCCGATTTTGAGCGCGAGAGCAAGTCGCTCGCCGTCCTTGCTCAGCGGCTTGAGGCCGACCCTTCAGCCTGCTTGGCCCTCAAATCCCAGGGCATCATGAACTGACTGGACCATAATCCCTTATATTGCTTGCGAGCCTGATCCTGCAGCTGGCTGTAGGCGCGCACCTCCTGGCCCTCGGCAATCGGCAAGACAATCGCGAGGCCTTCTTTCAACATGTCGGCCGCGAGATCCTGATGCTCTGACGACGCGCAGCGGGATAGAAGCTGGCCGGCCGTTTCCCGCAAAGCATTGCAGGATACCCATTTGCCGAGGGTCGCGTTCGTGAGCCAAGCGATTGCGACGGCGCCGCAAGGCCAGGATTGACGATTCAAATTCGCGGTCTGCATCGCCAAGCAGGAGTCGACGCCATAGAGCCGGTACCTTGCGCCGGTCTCTATGTCGCGAAAAGACGTCGCGTCGATCACTTCGACACGCATGGGCGTCGATTGCAGCGCGCTCTGCGGCGTGTAGACGCTTGCTTCCTCAGCGCTGGCGACGCTCAGCCTAAGGCCAACCGCAAGCAAGGAAATCAGCATTTGACGGATCATTCGGGAAGGCCGCTGCCGGCTTCTGCCCGCGGCGGGTGCGCATCGATGCGAATGATTTCGAGGTCGGTCGAATAGACCCGGTCGCCGCCCTTCTCGTAAGAGTTTGATCGGATGCGGCCGTCAATCGTGACCTGATATCCTGGCTTTACCTGCGCCAAGACAAAGTCGCCAATTTTCTTGTTAAACGTATAGGCCGTCAGGAAATCCGTTCGCTTCTTTCTCTCTCCAGTCTCGCGATCCGTCCAAATATCGTCGACTGCGACCGTGAGGACTGTCTTTGGCGCGTTGTCGCCGAATCGACGGGGATTTTGCGAGACGTTTCCGGAAATGATGAAGAGATTTCGAGAGGTCATGGCGCTTGCGTCCGCTGCTGAATGCTATATCATATATTTTAGCATAGCGCCGCAACGTTCGGAAGGCGCTTTCCATCCCTCTGGACCATGGCCATGCTTGAATCCGTCATTGTCCAAGATGCGATCGAGCGTCGCATGACTCGAGCGAAAATCGTCGCCGGGTCGCAACGAGAAGATGGACGGCGCTCATGCGCCGCCGTCCTCGAACCTCCACACCGGGATGCCGAGCTTGCGCGCCTTGTCGGCAAGATTTGCGGAAACGCCCGAGCCGGGGAAGACGATGACACCTATTGGGAGTGTCTCGAGGATCTGATCGTTGCGCTTGAAGGGGGCCGCCTTGGCGTGGCGGGTCCAGTCTGGCTTGAACGCTATCTGCGTGACTTTGCGATTATTCGCCCAGCAGGAGGCAATGAGTTCCGCTCCCTTGGGCGACCCGCCATGCAACAGCACCATGCCGGGATGTTTGGCGAGAGCCTTGTCGAGGCGATCCCAGATCGCGCGATGGTCGTTGAAGTCGAGCCCGCCGGTGAAAGCGATCCGCGGCCCGGCCGGAAGGAGCGGCTCAGACTCTATCCGGCGCTTGGCGGCGAGAAAGTCGCGGCTGTCGATCATGGCGGCCGTCAAGGATCGATGATTCACCTTGGAGCCCGAGCGGGGACGCCAGGACGAGCCAGTGTGCACTTCGAAGGCGTCGGCGGCTTGGTCGCGGAAGAGTTCCAGGCTGTCGCGGCGTTCGAGCAGCGTTTGCCCCTCGCAGATCAGGCGCTCCAGCTCCACCGAGCGGATTTCCGAGCCGTCCTGTTCCTTTTGGCTGCGCCGCTGTGCCTGCTCATTGTCGTCGAGCTCCCGCTCAACGCGAAGCACTGCCCGGTGGAAGAGGTTGACAGTCGACCAGAGCAGTTCCTCGAGATCGGGCTCCAGACGCGTGTCCGTGAATGTCACCAGGAGGGCATCGAAGATGTCAGCGACGGCGCCGGTAATCGCTTGGGCGTCGGGCAGCGGCCGGGGGTCGGGCTCGTCCTGGAAGGGCCGGTAGCCATAGAGTTGAAGCTCGGCGAGAACGCGCTCGGTCGAGGAGGCGGCAGGAATTGTCTCGAGGCCTTGGTCGTTGAATTTGGTCGTCATTGGCGCTCTCCTTCGTCGGATCGGCCGCGACCCTCGCGGCCTTCGTGGCGACAGAAGGCGCGGGCGGGACCGGCTGGCACCGGGCGCGCAGCGACCGGCCGCAGCGTAGCGAAGGATGGCGAAGCGCCGGCTATTTTGGTTCGCGCTGTAAAGCGCCCGCAGGGCGCGACGGAAAATAGCCGGCCGCAGCCATTGCCTAAGCCGGCGCGCCCGACGCAAGGGTCGCCCTCTCAGAAGGCCGGGACGCGGCAGGCTCCGAGAAGGAAAAGAAGATAATTAATGCAATCGAGTGAGGGCAGGGGATGGGGCGCTCCTTGCGTCGCAAGCCGACATCACCGCACCGGCCTCATGAACCGGCTGATGTCCTGAGGGGCGAGTTGGCCTCTGATCGCCGCTTGCAACCGGGCCTTGCAAAGGCGGCGGAGATCATCGTTGAAGTCGCCAAGTTCGGAGGTGAGAACGACGGCCTCAATTCCCGCGGCCGTCGCGCGGTCAAGAAGGGTCACTGATGCCCTTTCGCCGGCGGAGTCCTTGTCGCGCAGGACATAAAGGCGGCGCAAGGTCTGAGGGAAATGGATAGCGGCGAGATGGGCGGAAGAGAGCGCCGCGATCATCGGCATGCTGGACAGAAGACATCGAACCGAGAGCACGGTTTCGATCCCTTCGCCAGCCGCCATCACGTCGAGCGGCCCGCCAAATCGGACGCCATGGCCGAGCAACTCGCCCATGGCGCGTCGAGGGGAGGCGATCGGCGCCTTGCCGCGCCCCGATCTGTCGAGCCATGTGCGATGCACGCCGGTGATCTTGTTGTCGCGATCGGTGACCGCCGCGATCATCGCGGGCCAGGTTTCAGGGGCGAACCCGTCCCCGGATCGATAGTAGCAGCGTGGATGAAAACGGAGGCTTTCGAGATTCCGTGGCGTTGCGATCCCCCGATGATGCAGATAGCGCTCGGCCAATGTGCCGGCGATCGGCCGTGACAAGGCAAACAGGCGGCGCGCCGAATCCGGAGAGCCTGTCGGCCGCTGTTTGCGATCGAGCCTCTGCTTCGACCGTGGATCAGCGCGTGGCAGGCTGAGGAATCGCCGCGCTTCGTCGAGAACGTCCGAGAAATCTTTCAGACCCACGCTTTCGCGAATAACGTCCAGGAGGTCGCCGTAGTCGCCCGAGGCCGCATCAGTCCAATGCCCCGCTGCGCCCTTGCCGCTCTCTGGACCCGTCAACCGAACGAACAGGCTGCGACCCGGCGTATTGCGGGCGTCGCCAACGATCCAGTAACGGCCGTGGCGGCGCCCGTTCGACAAATAGTATCGGCAGACCGCCTCGGCGTCCTGGGCAAGGCGGCGCGACAAATCCGACGCAACTGAACTCGACATGGAATCTCCTCCAACAAAAAAAGGGCCCGCCATTTCTGGCGAGCCCATGCGCAGTTGACCTCTTGAAGGTCTACTCGGCGGCGACGCTTTGAACGTCGTCGACCGGCGCCGGCTCGGCATCGTCATCAGACGCAACAATTTCGTCGAAGGCGGGATCGCCTTCCGCCGTTGCGCCTTCCTCGATCGCCGCGGCTTCCTCCGGCGCTGAAGAAGAGCTTGCTTCCAATGAAGCGTGCGGCCCGTGGCCCGGGGTTCGCAGCGGCTCGGGCAGCCAGCCCGCGCCTGTCAGAAGCGTTTCCGCTTCCCGCGCCATATCGCCCTTCTTGAGCGTCTCGATCCGTCGGGCGACATCGGCGCCTTTCGCCTCGCGAACTGCCTGGACAATGCGCGCCTTGGTGACCCGGCCGAGGAAATTGTCGACCGTGGGTGTCCACCCCGTTCCTGCGACGTCGAGAGAGAGCGCCGAGGCGAGACGGTCGGCATGGGCGATTGCCCGTGGCCGGCGGCTCCAGGGCTCGTGCACGGCGTTCAGGGTCAGAGAGACACAGTGCGCGAACAGACGCTGGCGGGTATCGGCATCGAAGGTCGGCAGTACGTCCCACAGGTCCTGCGGCTCCGCCGGCAATTGCTGGTACCAGTCGAGATGGCGGGCGTCGACCTTTGCCGCGAGCGGCGTGTCGGAGAGTCCCGGCGCCTGGGCGCCGAAGGAGACGTTTTTGGCCTCGATCTCAAGGCAATTATCTACGGCGTACCGATAGAAAAGCCGCAGGCACATGGCGTGGAGGGCCAAGAGGTGTGCGATCGCCGGATCCTTGCCGACCGCCTCGCGCAGCGCCAGCGTACGATAGGCCGTCAACTCGGTGAGCAATTTGTCGGGCAGGGGCCTGAGCCCTTCTTCCTCCTCGTCCGCAGCGGTCGCAGATCGCCCGTCTGCGTTCTCGTCGAGTTCGCTACAAGAGGAGACAGAAGTCTCTGCACGCGCGGCGTAGCTCGCCGCCCCGGTCTCGACCGCGGGCGTCTCAGGTTCTTCGATTGGAGCTTCGTCCTCCGGCCGCACATAGCCGCGCTCGACCCGCGGACGTCCGCTCCCATCGATGCTTAGAAAGACGCCGGCGCGGGCGATCTCCTCTGGGGCATAGAGAACCAGGCGATCCTCGAAAGCTTCGAGCGCCGCCTCAATCTCGGCGAGACGCGCGTCGACCTCGTTGGGGATTTCTTCCGCCTCCGAATACGCCGCTTCCAATTGTTCGGCCTCGTTCCGGAGCGCCTCGCGAGCCGCTGCTTCGTCCTCGGTTAAAGGCTGGCGCTCGCCCTGAAGATGGCGGAGCCCATAGGTGTGACCGTAAGGGAAATCGATGGCCGTCTCGACCCATTTCCAGCCTTCCGCCCGAAGGGGCTCGGCGTCGCGGGCCAGCTTCTCGGCGACGAGCCGTTCGAGCAGGGGAACGTCCTGGAGCCAGCCGCCGTCGTCGCTCTGGAAGAGGTCGCGCATGATCGGCCCGCCGGCGGCGTTGTAGTCCTCCGCCGCGTAGAGCGCCCGTTTGTCGGAGGCGCGGACAGCGTCCTCGGTGAGAAGCCGGCGGATCTGATAGGCTTCCTTGTTGTAGGAGCGCTGGATCGCCTCCCAGACCTGTTCCTGGCGCTCATGGTCGGGGTTCACCGTGAAGGCCATCAGCTGGTCGAGGGTCATGCCGTCCTCGGCATAGACATCGAGAAGCGCAGGTGACACCGAGGCCAGCCGCAAGCGCTGTTTGACGACTGCGACGCTGACGAAGAAGGCGGCGGCGATCTCCTCCTCGCTATTTCCTTTCTCGCGCAAGGTCAGGAACGCGCGGAACTGATCGAGCGGATGCAGCGGCGCACGTTGGACGTTTTCCGCAAGACTGTCTTCTTCCGCGATTCCGTCTGTCCGCACCACGCAAGGGATAGGGGCGTTGCGGGCCAGGCGCTTCTGCTTCACGAGAAGCTCCAGCGCTCGGTAACGGCGCCCGCCGGCGGGGATTTCGAACATGCCGGTTTCGGCGCCTTGATCGTCGAGCACCGGCCGCACGGTGATGCTCTGCAAGAGCGTTCGACGGGCAATATCTTCCGCCAGCTCTTCGATCGAGACGCCCGCCTTGATGCGGCGGACATTCGCCTGCGATAGCACCAGCTTGTTGAAGGGGATATCGCGTGAGGCGCTCAACTGGATTTTCTGCACCGACTTTGTCATTTCTTCAACTCCGCGACGGGCGACCGAGAGCCTCTCTCTCGACTTGCAACCGTCACGAAGCGCAGCGCCGCCCTCTAACTCTTGAGGACGACGCCGCGAAAACTTAATCGGGTCGGGAGCCTCCGCGACAGCTGCAGGCTGCACGAAAAGCTTTCAACGACGTGGATGTCAGGAGGCGCGCTCGAAGAGTTTCTTGGCGCGCGCCTCGAAATCGAGCCGGGCATCCTGGTGGGTCTTCCCGCGCGCGACAGCCGTGATGCCTTGCACGAAATCGAAGACGCTCTCCGGCTTGCGGCCCTCTTCGGTCAGGACCGCCTGGATGATCTTCGCCGTCTCGGTTTTCGAGAACCCGCGCTTGCGCAAGAATTCCGAGCGGTCGTCATCGCTGCGAGCGACGATCCGCTGCCGCGCCGCCTTGACGCCGTTGATGAAGGGCAGGGGTGAGGAATTGGCGAATCGGGTCAACGCCGGCGCCGCCTCATGCGCGAAGCGTGCGGCGGCGTATTTTGAGTGGCGGATCGTAATCTCCTCGAAATCCTCAACGCCCCACAGATTACGGTTTTGACACACGGCGCGCAGATAAAAGCTTGCAATTCCCAGCGTCTTCGCCCCCACTTCTGAATTCCAGCAGTAGAAGCCGCGGAAGAAGAGATCGGGCGAGCCGTCGGCAAGGCGGCCAGCTTCAATCGGGTTCAAGTCGTCGACGAGAAAGAGGAAGACATCGCGGTCGGAGGCATAGAGCGTCGTTGTCTCCTCGGTGACGTCGACATGGGGATTGTAGATCCCAGTCGACCAGTCGAGAACGCCCGGCACTTTCCAGCGGGTGTCGCCCACGCCATCGCCAGCGATGCGCTGGACGGCGGAGACGAGCTCATGGTCGTAGATTCGGCCATAGTCGGGACCGGTCACCGCGCGCAACTCAACGCGGCCGCTTTCGATCTCCAGTGTCTTGACTTGCTCGGCGCGATGGGCAGTCAAGCCATACTGCAGATTGATCCCGGCGAGCGGGGCCGGGAGCAGGCGAAGGTAAGCCGCCGGCGCGCCGACGAGGGTCGCGAGCTGGCTGAAACTCCAATGCGTCATGGCGACTGGATTGTCTGAACCCGGCATTGCAAGTAAAAGGCGTTCAGCGTCGTCGCGGTCCGCTTGCATCCGGATCGCGGCGCTCTCGATTGTCCGCGTGCGGCTACACTCAGTGCGGCCACGCACGGCGGCGAACAGATCCGACAGGGAGAGGTAGCGCTCGTCAGAAGGCCTGGAAAACCACTCTGACGACACGCGGCCAATGCGCTCGCCGCGGCTAGAATCTACCTTGTAGGCACCGGTGAACCCGCGGGCGTTGTTGAGCATATCTGATTGCATCATGGTCCTCTCCGCGACGGAGAACCGGGAGCCTCTCTCCCGTCAACCCGTCACGGAGAAACCAATCCATACTCTAACACTATGCTCACCGCCAAGAAGCGACAAAGTCTGGAGTCGTTGGGCCCTCCGTCCCGACGAAAAGCCCCCATAAACTTCCAGATGAGCGCTCGATTTTGACCTTCGCGGCAGCTACCATAAACCGCACCGTCTAGTCTAATTCAGACCAAATTTTGTGGCTTTCCCTCACGCGCCGCTGGGTGCTGTATCCGCGGGCCAAACAGGCCCTCGACCGTTTGGGGCTCCTGCTCGACCATCCTCGGGGAACGAGGATGCCATCCGTTGCGATTTATGGCGACAGCGGCATGGGCAAAACCATGATCATGAAGCGATTCCGTGACGAACACCCGGCGGGCTTCAATGCGGTCACGGGAGCGCTCCGAACGCCTGTGCTCGCGATGGAGATGACCAGTCGACCTGGAGAACGCCGCTTCTATG